>NZ_FQUI01000005.1:42803-91353 GCF_900129175.1 Marinitoga hydrogenitolerans DSM 16785 | reverse complement strand
AGAGCATTGGACTGCGGATCCAAAGGTTGCTGGTTCAAATCCAGTCGGGCACACCAAACAAAGAGGAGGTTAATTTAACCTCCTCTTTGTTTTTACCACACATATTTATCTTTTAATATTTCTTTTGTTCTTTCCACCACTTCAAAATATCGTTTTTTTACTTTATCATCTAACAATTCAGGGTTAATCTTTAATATTTTAGATTTGAAATTATATATTATTTCTTCCTGAAGAACAACTTTTTTACTAAATAAACTTAAATAATCATTAATTTCATTTATAGCTCTATTATTATATTCACTCATTTTTTCTTTTTCCAATTTTTTTAACTCTTCTAAAGATTCCTTTATTTGCTTATATTCCTTTTCATCCATTTTTGGAAATTTAGAAAACACATAATTTAAATATTTTATATCTTTCTTTATATTCTCGCTGTAACCCGTACTTTTTAAATAAATCTTCTCATTTTCAATAATAGAAAAAAACTTATTATATACATCTTTGGATAATTCATTAAATATTCTTTTTACCTCAGAATCATCAGAAAAAAGTGAATATTTTGAAACTATATCTTTATATAAATTTACCATTTCTATTAATTTAAAATCTGAACTATCCATATAATCATTAAGTTTATTCATTAAAAATAAAATATTGTTTTTATTTATTATATGTTCGATTTTTTCATAGTATTGATTTTGTATATTATAAAAATTTTTTTCTACAGAAATCCATTTCTTTTCAATATTGCGAAGTGTGTTCTCTATATTTACAAAATTATTATTATACTGCTCATTATATCTTTCAAGTTTATCCAATCTATCATTAAGAGATGAGATTTTAATATCAAGACTTTCATATTTTTTATTTATTACTTGAATGGTATCATTAGATGATTTTATTAAAAGTTCCGTATTTAAAAGTATTGCTTTGATTTCTTTGGTTAAATTTTCATTTTGTAATATTTCATTTTCTTTCGATTTAAATTCCAATAAAGCCTTATTTATATCCTGCATATTTTTAAGCATATTATCTATTTTTGAAGACAGCTCATCTAATTTTAAACTTTCATTATAATCTTTTTTTAGATTATCTAAAATATTTTCCATTTTTTCATTTAAAATAGTTTCTAAATCTGTTTTTAATTTCTCACTTAATTCATTGATTTCTTTGGAAAAATTTATATTAATTTCTGAAGCATTAACACTTGGGGAGTTTGGTTTTTCAAATAATTCGTTAATTCTATTTATATCAATATTTTTTAAGATTTTCTTATTTTCTTCCAAAACCATTAAAACATCTGGAATTTGTCTTGTATTTGAATTTATAATATCTAAAATCTGAAAATTATTATTTAGTTTTTCAAGATTATTATTTAATCCGTCTAATTTATTTACTTTATTTTGTATTTCTTCTATATTTTTTTCCATTGACATCTTAAAAGAACTTTGATTCAAAATTAGATAAATCAAAACACCTAAAACAGTTATATTTATTAACAATACTAAAAATAAAAAATTATTGTTTCTTCCTGAAGATTGATTATTCTTTTTATTGTCTGTCTTTTCATTTCGAGGCATACTTATCTCTAATCTTTCTTCTTTTTTAAATTCACCATTATTCATACTACTCCCCCTCGCCTTTGAAAAATAAATTTTTCAATTAATATTATATCATAAAATAAACAAATTGATTACTCACTGAAATAAATATTATTTACAATAAAAAAAAGAATGAACTTATTCATTATTATGAATTGTTAATATTATTTACTAACAATTATTATAAACTTCTCTCAAAAATCTTAATTTTATACTTGTATTTTAATGTTAGATTCTGATATAATTGTTATATAATAATATAATTGTTATATAATAAAAATATAAATAGCATATTTGGAGGGATAAAATTGAAAAATTCAAAATTCAAAATTAATTTTTTTAATTCTATGGGGTTTAAAATTGGTATGATTATTATTTTACTTTCTATTATTCCATTATTAATAGTTACATTTTTTGTGAACTATTCTATTAAAAACCAAGAACAAATAATCATAAAAAATGTTAACTCTCAACTATCCATAGTACAAAATAATTATAAAAATCAATTTAACGAATATAATAAAATCTTAGAAAAACAAATTAATGAATACAATCAAAATATATCAAAACAAATTGAACTTTTAAATGATGAAGTAAACAAAAAATTTGAAGATTTTTTCATCGAAAGTTATGATAAAAATTTATCCACTCTATTTTCTATATTTGAAAATAAAATAAAAGAAAATATTAAAAACCTTGAAGATTTTTTAAATGCTATTAGCAGAAGTTCTGATTTAAAGAAAAAAACAGCTTCAAAAAGTATCTCCATTATTGAAAGATATAGTTTGTTACAACCATACGCCGATTTACAAAAGTTTGATGGAATTCAACTTTGGATGATAAATCCAAAAATCTTTATGAAAAAGAATTCCTTTCAAATATCTATAAAAAATATTAATTATAAAATCCAGAAGAAGGCTGAAAGTTATATGCCAGGTAAAGATGGTTTAAAAAACACTAATATTATCAATTTAATTAAAGTAAATGCTATCCAATTAATCTCAAAAAATTTAGCTTATGGCTTAAGCAAAATTACTTTTATTGAAAATAAACCTTTTTTCATTGTATTAACTCCTATATATGATCCAATTTCAACCCAAAAAATGACTGGAATACTTGTTGGTTTAAAAGAATTTGGATATGATGATATAGTTGAAATAGGAAACTTAATTGATGCTTATATTGTTATTTACTCATCTACAGGTGAACCATTATTCGGTAATATTCCTATTTCCAATTTGAAATTTGATCTCTCCAAAACAAATAAGTTTGTTACAGAAATATTGTTAAAAAAAGAAACTCGTAGTTTTTATTCTACATCTCAACTTTTTCCTTTAATGTATATTCAAATTTCGAAACCATTATTAAAAACACAAACAAATTTAAATATTAGCCTAAAAAGTGACTTTTCACTCCCTGAGTTTAAAACTGAACCTATCAATATTAAACTTAACATAGATATGAGTAAAATTTTAAATATTATAATATTGATTATATTAATGATAATTGTGATTTCAATAATAATATCTATTTATATGGGAAAAAGATTTTCAAATGATTTAAATATTGTAGTGAAAAATCTAAATAATATATCACAAGGAAATTTAAAAGATATTATAAAATTAGAAAGAAACAAAAATGATGAAATTGGTTTAATGATGAAAAAAATTCATAATACAATAGACTTTTTAATTTCCATGTTTAAAGATTTAAATGAAAATATAAATAGATTAAATGTGGCTTCAGATGAAATAGATATTTCATCTGAAAAATTAGAAAAAACAAAAACTACTATTGAAAAAGTTGTTGAAAGTGTTAGAAATTTAATGGATGATCTTGAAAAATTTCTTGGTTCTCTGGACGCAAACATATCTATACTTTTTGATAATAGCAATAATATAATGCATGAATCTATTACAATAGAAAAAACTATTGATAAATTAAGCGAATTTAACTCTACAACTAAAAAAATGACAAACGAAACAAAAGATACAACTGAATTAATTAATAATCTTATTATAAATTTGGCTTCAAGCTTTGAAGATTTTAATAAAAAAGTTTCAAATGTTTTTGAATTTGTAGAAAAAATAACCAATATTGCTAAACAAACAAATCTTTTAGCTTTAAATGCTGCAATTGAAGCTGCAAGAGCTGGTGAAGCTGGAAAGGGATTCGCTGTTGTTGCGGATGAAATAAGAAGTTTATCAATTGAAACAAATAATATCGCAGAAGATATCTCAAATCAAATTAAATTAATAGGAGACGATATGAAAATTTTACTTGATGAAGTTCAATCATCAAAAGAAAATATCAATAACCTAGATGAGATAATGAACAAATTTGAAAAAGATATGGAAAACATCAATAATCTAACTATAGAATTAGATAGAGTTTTTGATATTTTGAAAAATATAATAAAAGAGCAAGATACTGTTTTAAAATCTTTTGATAAAAGTAAAGATGAAATAAATTCATTCTTAAACATATCAAAAAAAGAAATTTTAGGGTTCTCTGAAATAATAAATGATGAAACTGAAGTTATTAACACACTGATTAATCAATCTGAAAAATTACAAAAAAGTTCTGAAAAATTGACTGCTATAATATCCTTCTTCAAGGTTAATTAAACTTATTTAAATTTAATTAAATTTAAATATTGAATTTTTTCTCGGTTTATGATATAATCCCCCTGTATATTATATATAGGGGGTGTTTTTTTGTGGAGAGGGAAGAAGTTTTAAGATTAGTAGAATCAGAGAAGGTTAAATTTATTAGACTACAGATAACAGATATAAACGGACTGTTAAAAAACGTAGAAATCCCTTGGGATGAACTAAAAAACTCATTTGAAAAAGGAACAATGTTTGACGGTTCTTCTATTGAAGGTTTTGTTAGAATTGAAGAATCCGATATGTACTTAAAGCCTGATCCAGCAACATTTGCTATCTACCCATGGACAGATAGTGGATACAAATCAGCAAGAATTATTTGTGATGTTTATAATTCTAGCAGAACCCCTTTTGAAGGAGACCCACGATATCGATTAAAGCTTGTATTAAACAAATTAAAAGAAAAAGGATATTCTGCATATGTTGGTCCAGAACCCGAATTTTTTTTATTACCAAAGGATGAAAAAACACATAAACCTGTTTTAGAATTCCTTGATAAAGGTGGATATTTTGATTTATTGCCAATAGATCAAGGTGAAGAAACGCGAAAAGATGTAGTTCTGGCTTTAGAAGAGATGGGTATAAATGTCGAGGCTTCACATCATGAGGTTGCTCCTTCACAACACGAAATAGATTTTACATATGATGAAGCTTTAAGAACTGCTGACAACATACAAACATTTAAATTAGTTGTAAAAACAATTGCACTATTAAAAGGATTACATGCAACATTTATGCCAAAACCTTTTTTTGGAGAAAACGGTTCTGGAATGCACACACATTTAAGCTTATTTAAAGATAAAAAAAATGCTTTTTTTGATGAAAATAATGAGTTTGAATTAAGTGATACTTTACGTTATTTTGTTGGTGGAGTTTTAAAACATATAAAAGCAATTACAGCTATAGCTAATCCAACCATAAATAGTTACAAAAGATTAGTCCCAGGATACGAAGCTCCTGTTAATATAGCCTGGTCCCCAAGTAACAGAAGCGCTTTAATTAGAGTTCCTGCTGCCAGAAATATGGGCACAAGAATAGAAGTTAGAAGCCCTGATCCAACTGCAAATCCTTATCTTTTACTTGCTTCTTTGCTGGCTGCTGGTTTTGAAGGAATTGAAAATAAAATCGAGCCACCAGAACCAATTATTTCAAATATTTATCATATGACACCTGAAGAAAGAGATAAAGTTGGTATTGATAGTTTACCAACAAACTTGAAAGAAGCTATAGATGAATTGAAGAAGGATGATTTGATAAAAGATGTTCTCGGAAAACATATCTTTGAAAAATACATAGAATTAAAAGAAAAAGAATGGAGAGAGTATTCTATTAATGTAAGTGATTGGGAAATTAATAAATATTTATGGATTATGTAACATTTTTCTATTATAATATTATTGGTTCTAGGGACCTACTATAGGCTGGGTCCCGCGCAACGGGAACCCGCGAACCTGGTCAGGCCCGGAAGGGAGCAGCCATAAGCGGTACTTCCTGTGTGCCGCGGGGGTGCCCGGCCATCTTTATTTTAAGGGGGATTTTTATGAAAAAAGGATTTTTTATTTTTTTAATTATAATACCTATTTCAATTTTCTCTTTAAATTTAGGTATATATTCAAATGGCATTTTTCTTGAATTCCCTGCTGAAAATTTAACAGTAAAGGCAGGCTATCCAACCTTTGGAATATCCTACAGAGGTGGTGATAATTATTTTAATTATAATATTGTCACAGATTTTAATCTAAACAACCCTCAATTAAATAATTACATTTCTTCTAACATTGCCATTAAATTACAAAATGCCAACATATATTCCGGTTTTTGGAATGTTTTTGATACAAATAATTCAACAGAATCAACAAGTACTATAAATATTGGAAATATGGGTTTTTTTACTGGTATTTCAACCACTATCAACAATTTTAAAATTAATATTTCTATGAATATAAAGATTTTGAACTGGATCAAAACAGGTGATATAATAACCAATTTGCCATCTTTTAAAGGAACTTTTGAAGATGCTGTTTCCTTAAACATTGGTTTGAATTATCTTATTCCCATAAAAGATAATAAAGTTGTGTTGTTTTTTAATTTCGGAGCTAACTATATAAGTTTTCCAAACGGCTTAACTTTATATCAATTTAAAAATAATTATAATTTTGGTGTATTGTTGACCTTAAACGAGCTGTTTAAACAGGAGGAATAATATGAGAGAAAAAAATGAAAAAATCTTTGGGCCTGAAGATTTGAAAGACTTAACACCTGAACAGGTAATAAAACTATATGGCAAACAATATAAAAACGAAAAAAAAGAAAAAAAGAAAAAAATTGTCAAATTTCAACATTATTATGTTGAAAATCCTGAATCTGAATTAACTATAAAAACTTTAACCCTTACTCTTAAAAATGGACACACATATATTTTTAAGGCACCTTCTGGTGTTTATGGAAAAAAAGAAATAGATAAAGCAACAAAAGTTCTACTTGAAAATATTGAAATAACTGGAAAAAAAATTTTAGATATTGGTTGTGGCTATGGAATAATTGGAATTACTTTAAAAAAAGAATATCCAGATATCGAAATCTATATGAGTGATATCAATAAAAGAGCTGTTGAATTTTCTAAAATAAATTCAAAGAATAATAATATTTTTGCTGATATAAGACAGGGAAATTTATTTGAACCTTGGAACAACGAAATTTTTGATCAAATTGTATCAAATCCTCCAATTGTTGCTGGTAAAAAAATTTGGATGAAACTAATAGAAGATTCATTTCTACATCTAAAAAAAGACGGTTCTCTTCAATTAGTAGCCTTCCATAATAAAGGTGGAAGCAGAATAAAAAATTATATGAATAAAATTTTTGGCAATGTCTCAGAAGTAGTAAAAAAAGGTGGAATTAGGTTATATAAGTCGGTGAAAGTATAATGTTAGAAGCTAAAAATATAGATTTCAATTATAAAGAAAAGAGAATTTTCAATAATCTTAATATTATATTAGAAAGCAAAATTCCTATTGGATTGGTTGGTTCAAATGGGAGTGGAAAATCTACTTTACTAAGACTTTTATGCGGTATTTTATCTCCACAAAATGGTGAAATTTTTTTGTATGGAAAAAAAATAAATTTCAACAATGTAAATTCACTTTTATATTTAAAAAAACATGTTGGATACATTTTTCAAAACCCTGAAAATCAAATTGTAGGAGTTACTGTAGAAGAAGATATTGCTTTTGGCCTGGAAAATCTTGGATTAGATAGAAATGAAATAAAAAAAAGAATAAATTGGGCTTTGAACGTAACTGATTTAATAGGGTTAGAAAAGAAAGATCCTAACACCCTTTCTGGTGGGCAAAAACAACGCCTTGCAATTGCATCTATGATTGCTATGCAACCAGATTTTATTTTAATGGATGAACCTACAACAATGCTTGATCCTGAAGGACGAGAAGAAATATATAAAGTAATTAAAAATCTTATTAATATAGGAAAAACTATTATTATAGCGTCTCATCATGCGAAAGATTTACGTTTTGTGGAGAAAATCATAGCTTTGGATTCCGGAAAAATAATGTTTTATGATCAAAGAAAAAAATTCTATAACTGGTCAGAAAATAAAAGGTTTAACGTTGAAATACCTTTTGAAAATATTGTAAAAAAATATACAGGTAAATCATTAAAAGAGTTGGAGAGAAATATATGCCTATAGAAATTAATAATGTTTCATATATATATGCAGAAGGAACTCCTTTTGAATCAGTAGCTTTAAAAAATATAAATTGGAATATAGATGAAGGTTCAATGTGGGTTATTTTGGGAAAAACTGGATCTGGTAAAACAACCTTAATTCAAACTTTAAATGGACTTTTAATACCTAAGACAGGAGAAATCATCATTGATGGTTTATCTACTAAAAATCAAAAAACAGATATAAAAAAAATCAGAGAAAAAATTGGAATGGTTTTTCAATATCCAGAAAGTCAATTTTTTCTTCCTACTGTTTTAGAAGAATTAATGTTCGCTCCAAAAAATTTTAATAAAAACATCTCTCCTAATAAACTATATAGCATTTTAAATTTAATCGGATTAAATAAAAATTTTTTAAATAGAAATCCTTTTGCTTTATCAGGTGGCGAAATGCGCAGAGTTGCTATTGCTTCTGTACTATCATATGACCCTAAATATATTATATTTGATGAACCAACTGTTGGATTGGATTATGACGGAAGAAAAAAAATATGGAAAATCATAGATGAATTAAAAAAATTAGGAAAAACTATCATTATAATAACACATTGGTTAGATGAATTAATTCCATTTAAACCAAATATTTTACACATCCATAATCATGAAATATCGTATATTGGAACATTTGATAACTTTATATTACTAGGTGAAGATGAATTAAGGAAAAAAAATATTGTTTTTTCTGAAAAACTAAAATTATACTACTGTTCATTAAAAAATAATATAAAATTAGAAAAATTATTTCAATATTGAAAAGATAGACGTTGACTAATTAAAAAAATAATGTTATAATACTATCTGTCTTGGGAGGTCGTCTAATGGCAGGACAGCGGACTCTGGATCCGCCGATGGAGGTTCGAGTCCTCCCCTCCCAGCCAAAATAAGAACACGCCTGTAGCTCAATTGGTAGAGCGGCGGTCTCCAAAATCGCAGGCTGGGGGTTCAAGTCCCTCCGGGCGTGCCATATTTTTATGTGGGCCATTAGCTCAGCTGGTAGAGCGGCTGACTCTTAATCAGTAGGCCGTGGGTTCGAATCCCGCATGGCCCACCATGTTTACAAAATTTTATTGTAAAGCGGAAGCCACCCAGTAGCTTCCCACCTCGGGTAAATATGCCGTCAGGGGTTGTGATTTAAAGGGAAATACATGGGTGGAGTGTACTCCACCCATTTTTATTTTATAATTAAAATATCCAAAAATTATTAATATTTTTTCGCAGATTTTTTTGAATTGCGAAAAAAGAATAGGAGGGATAAGTATTAAGAGATCGAAAGATACAACTTTGAGAAACGAAGAAATAAGAGTTAGAGAAGTTAGAGTTATTGGTAATTCTGGAGAACAATTAGGGGTTATGGAAACAAAAAAAGCTTTACAAATTGCATATCAAGAAGGACTCGATTTAGTTTTAGTTTCCCCAAATTCCAATCCTCCAGTAGCAAAAATAATGGACTTTGGAAAATATAAATACGAAAAAGAGAAAAGAGAAAAAGAAGCCAAGAAAAAGCAAAAAAAACAAGTATTGAAAGAAATGAAATTCAGACTAAGAATCGATGATCATGATTTCAACACAAAAGTTAGAAGAATTAGAACGTTCCTTGAAGATGGTAATAAAGTAAGAGTTGTTGTTATGTTTTTAGGTAGAGATATTATGTTTACAGATAAAGGAAAAGAAATCTTAAATAAAGTTATTAAAAACGTTGAGGATATAGCTGAAGTTACCAGAGAACCAAAAATGGCTGGAAGAGATATGGATATGATTTTATCTCCAAAAAAACAAAAATAATTAAAGGAGGATTAACTATGAAAATTAAAAGACATTCTTCATCCGCAAAAAGATTTAAAGTTACTGGCTCTGGAAGAATAAGAATGAGAAGATCAAATGTTGGTCATAATACAAGAATAAGAGGTAAAAAAAGAATGAAAAGATTACATCAATACAAAGATATTCCAACAGGATTAAACGAAAAAGTTGAAAGATTACTTGGGTTGAAATAATAAACAATCGAAAGGAGAGATACATAAATGAGAATAAAAAGAGCTGTTCACGCTAGAAAAAAAAGAAAGAAATTTTTAAAAGCTGCTAAAGGCTATAGAGGCGCTCTTAGCAGAAGATATGTATTAGCTAAACAACAATTCTTCAGATCAGGAAAATATGCTTATGCTGGAAGAAAACAAAAGAAAAGAGATTTCAGAAGACTCTGGATTACAAGAATTAATGCCGCTGCTAGAAATGAAGGATTAAAATATAATGATTTAATACACGGATTAAAATTAGCAGGTGTAACTATTAATAGAAAAATGTTATCAGAACTTGCTGTAAATGATTATGAAGCTTTCAAAGAATATGTAAATATTGCTAAAGAATTTTTATCCAAATAAATATTTGAGGCACCTTGGGGTGCCTCAAATATTTATTTAAACACATTTAAAACACATTGATAGGAATTATTAATTTTATCAATAATATCTTTTCTTATATATTCTAAATCGAATTCTTTTAAATTCCATACATTCGTTTTCAGAACCATTAAAACAGGTTTCTTTATATTCATATCAGGAATTTTATATGATTCTGACAAAAGAGGATTATTCCTTATTACATATAATTTTGTTAATTTACCTAATTCAATAGCTAAAGTCTTATTATTAAAATCATTTGGTATATCAAAAACAAAATGAACTTCATTTAAAGTATAATATAAATATACTCCCTGGAAATACCACGTATTATAAGAGTTTAAAATAAAATCTAATAATACTGTATCAATATATTTACTAAGAGATATGTATTTTACCCCTTTTAATTTTTCTGATAATATATACTTTTTGATAATATTTTCATTTCCTTCAATAAAAAAACTTGGAATTATTAATGGTGATTGATAAATAGACATATTTATATTTATATTGACATTTTTATTATATTTTTTAGATAACCTATAATACCGTTCTTTTAATATATCAATCTCTTTATTATCAATTTTTGTTGGGTATAAAGCACTCATATACATTGATGGTTTACCTGGCATTAAAGAAAGGAAACTTCTTCCATTATTATCAAAAAATAAATTCAGGCTAGGAAATCTATTATTTATGTCGAATATAGAAAAAGCTATTAAATGTTCATATGCATCATCTAACTTATCTTTTTTTTCATTAAAATATTCTATTGATATTTTTTTTAATTCTTTAAAAGAATTTTCGTATATCAAGTTTTCACCTCACTTAAATATTGTATTAATCAAATTAAGAAAATCTGTATACAAAATTTTTTCATTATCTGCTGTATATTCAACAGGTTGTATAGTCTTTGTTTTAATCATTTTTTTTACATCAAAAACTATTTTAAATCTTGCAAATTTACCAAAGTAATATGCATCACCTTCAAATACAACATTAATTTTACCTAAATTCCTCACACAATACCATTTTGTATTAGAAAAAAATGAATCAAAATATGGACCAATTTTTTTATTTGGATATCCAAAAAATGAACTATTTTTTGTTAAATTTATATACTCTTCATCAGTAAGATTTATTTGAAATAAATCTTTTAAATAAAAAATATATATAAATGTTAGAGTTAATATAACTACTAAGGTTGAAGTTATTATAACAATAAAAGCATATTTAATATTTTTCTTTTTAATTTACCTCACCTCCCTATTTGTTTTTTCTATAATTTATCAAAAAATCCCTTGAATTATTAACATTATTAAAGTATAATTGTATTAAAATATGCATTTAGGAGGTAAAATTATGGATATCGGAAAAAAATATATTCCAAGTGAAATTGAAACAAAATGGTATAAATTTTGGATTGATAAAGAGTTATTTAAAGCAAAAGGAGAAGGAAACGGAAAATTCTCAATGGTTATACCTCCACCAAATATTACTGGAAAAATACATATGGGTCACGCTTTAAATATTTCATTACAAGATATAATAACACGTTTTAATAGAATGTTAGGAAAAGATACCTTATGGTTACCCGGTGAAGACCATGCAGGTATTGCGACACAACATGTTGTAGAAAAGTTCTTAATGAAAAGTGAAGGAAAAAGAAAAGAAGATTATGGGAGAAAAGAATTTCTTAATAAAGTGTGGGAATGGGCTAACGAATATAGAGAACATATAAAAAAACAAATAATGGCTATTGGTGCTTCTGTTGATTGGTCAATGGAAAGGTTCACGTTAGATGAAGGCTTAAATAAAGCTGTTAAAAAAGTTTTTGTTGAATTATACAATGAAGGGTTAATTTATAAAGGGAAATATATAGTAAATTGGTGTCCTAGTTGTGGAACTGTTTTATCAGATGAAGAGGTTGAACACAAAGATGAAAAGGGATCATTATATCATATAAAATATCCTATAAAAGATGAAGATGATTATATAATTATTGCAACAACCAGACCTGAAACAATGTTAGGAGATACTGCTATTGCTGTTCATCCGTCTGATGAAAGATATAAAGATTATGTAGGAAAAGTTGCAATATTGCCATTAATCGGAAGAGAAATAACTATAATTGCAGATAAATATGTGGATCCTTCATTTGGAACTGGTGCATTAAAAGTTACACCTGCCCATGATCCTAACGACTATCTCTTGGGTCAAAGGCATAATTTAGAAACCGTTCAAATTATGGATGAATTCGCAAAAATAAATGAAAATGGCAGAAAATATGCTGGAATGGATAGAAAGACTGCTAGAAAAGCCGTTGTTGAAGATTTGGAAAAAGAAGGTTATTTAGTAAAAATAGAAGATTTAGAACATTCTGTTGGCCATTGTTATAGATGTAATACTGTTGTTGAACCTTTCTTATTAGATCAATGGTTTGTTAAAATGAAGCCTTTAGCAGAAAAAGCTATAGAAGCTGTTGAAAAATCTGACGTTACATTTTACCCTAATAGATGGAAAAAAGTATATTTAAACTGGATGAATGAAATTAGAGATTGGTGTATTTCAAGACAACTATGGTGGGGACATAGAATTCCTGTATGGTATTGTGATGATTGTGGACATGTTAATGTTTCAGAAGAAGATATTCACATATGTCAAAAATGTGGTTCTGAAAATATAAGACAGGATGAAGACGTTTTAGATACATGGTTTAGTTCTGCTTTGTGGCCATTTTCAACATTAGGATGGCCTAACGAAACCGACGAATTAAAAAAATATTATCCAACAAATTTACTTGTAACTGGTTTTGACATTATTTTCTTCTGGGTTGCAAGAATGATTGTTATGGGAGAAAAATTTATGGGTGATAAGCCTTTTTCCGATGTTTATATTCATCAATTGGTTAGAGATAAACATGGAAGAAAAATGTCAAAATCCTTAGGAAATGGAATAGATCCACTTGAAATTATAGAAAAATTTGGCGCTGATCCGATGAGATTTACCTTAGCCATTTTGGCTGCTCAAGGCAGAGATATAAAATTAGATCCTAAAACTTTAGAATCTTATTCTAAATTTGCAAATAAAATATGGAATGCAACAAGATTTGTTCTTTTAAATATGGATAATTTTGAAAAGATAGATCTTACACCAGAAATGTTAGAATTAGAAGATAAATGGATGTTTTCAAGATTAAACAAAACAATAAAAATAGTCACAGAGTCTTTAAATAAATATGAATTCAATATTGCAGCAAGAGAATTATATGATTTCTTTTGGAATGAATATTGTGATTGGTATATAGAAGCTGTAAAAAACAGACTAAAATCAGATGAAAATAAAGTTGTAGCTCAAAATGTCCTTGTTAGAGTTTTAGACTCATCATTAAGACTTTTACACCCATTTATGCCATTTTTAACAGAAGAATTGTGGCAAAACCTTCCAAAAATTAATGATGAAAAATATCTAATAACTGCAAAATGGCCAGTTTATGATAAGAATTTTGTATTTGACAAAGAAGAAGCTGAATTTGAAAAAATTAAAGCATTTATAAGAGGTATTAGAAACGTTAAAGCGGATATTAACATACCTCAAATTACAAAAGTTGAAATAGCATATAAAGCTTTAGATAATGATAGTTGGATTGTAAATAACGAATCGTTAATTAAAGAATTAGCTTTTGTGACTAACATAATAATTGTTGATAAAAAACCTGAAAAAGCTGCCACTTCATATGTTGATGATACTATAGAAGCATATGTAAAATTAGGGGAATTAATTGATATAAATGCAGAAAAAGAAAGACTAAACAAAAAGAAAGAAAAACTAGAAAAGGAATTTACGAAATACGACAAAAAATTAAATAATCCAAACTTTATTTCAAGAGCTCCTGAAGAGGTTATCGAAGAAGTAAAAGAAAACCATACTTTAATAAAATCTCAAATCAAAAAATTAGAAAAACTAATAGAGGAGTTAAATTAAAATGATTTCAAATTTAAAAGATGCTGTTGAATATATATATAACAGACGTGGTGGTACAAGAATAAAATACGGCTTAGAAAGAATTAATAAATTATGCGAATTATTAGGAAATCCACAAAAGGATTTTCCTGTAATTCATGTGACAGGAACAAATGGAAAAGGAAGTACATCAAGAGCCATTCATGACATTTTAAAAGAACATGGATTAAAGGTAGGAATATTTACTTCACCACATTTAACTCATATATCTGAAAGAATAAGAATTAATGGAAAATCTATAACAAATAAAGATTTTATTGAAACATTAAATGATATGGTTATTCCTATTGAAAAGATGGATTCTATAAAAGATGAAATGTCTCCTTCCTTTTTTGAAATAATTACAGCATTGGCTTTAAAATATTTTTCACATAATAAAATAGATGTTGCTGTATTAGAAGTTGGTCTTGGTGGAAGATTGGATGCCACCAATGTTGTTTTATCTGATGTGTCTGTTATAACAACAGTTCAATATGATCATATGAACTTATTAGGAAATACACTTGAAGAAATTGCTTTTGAAAAAGCTGGAATAATAAAAAAAGATAACAATGTTGTTTTAGGAAAAATAAATAATTCATCAAAAAAAGTTATTTTTGATAGAGCAACTGAAGTCGGAATAAAAAATTTTTTTGAATTTGACAAGAATTATAATTTTAGTAATCCTGCTTTTTCTTTAAATTGGAATTCTATTTCATATAAAAGCCCATTTAATGAAATTAACGACATAATATTCAAAGCAAATGGAACATATCAACCTTATAATATTTCTACAGCAATAATGGCTGTAGAGAGTTTTTTTGAAAAAAGAGATAAAAAAATTGATATTGAAAAAACAAAAAAAGGATTGAGAAAATTCACCTGGGAAGGCCGATTCGAATTATTAGAATATAACAACAAAAATGTTATACTTGAAGGTGCTCATAATATTTCAGGAGCTTTAGCTTTAAAAAATTCAATAAAAACTTATATTAAAAATTTTAAAAAAGCTGCTTTAGTTGGTATATTAGATGATAAAGATATTGAAAGTATGTTGAAAATTATTTCTAATGAATTTGATTATATAATTATTACTCAAGTTCCAAACAAGCGTTCAAATAATCCAGAACTTGCATATGAAATATTAAAAAAATTCAATAAAAATGTTGTATTTATAAAGAACCCTATTGAAGCCTTTGAAAGATTGTTATCAGTTCCTTATGATTATTATTTTATCACAGGCTCATTATATTTAGTAGGAAAAATACGTGGATATATGCTTAATTTGGAGGAAATCTAATGATACGAAAAATCAAAGCTGTTGTTAATAAATTAGATATAAATGAAATTATTATACAATCTGAAAATTTCTTCTTTGAAAGCATTCCTACATATAGAATATTAAAAAATTGCGAAGAAAATAAAGAATATATATTCGAAACGATTCTTGATATAAACGAATGGAATATTTCTTTATATTTATTCTATGATAATTTTGAAAGAAATATGTTTCTTAATTTGAAAAAAGTTTCAAAATTGGGGTCTAAAAGTGCTTTGAAAATACTCCAAAATGCTGACGCTGAAAATATAGCTACTATGATTTCCGCAAATGACATTAATGGTTTATCTAAATTACCAGGTGTAGGGAAAAAAACAGCAGAAAGAATTGCAAACGAATTAAAAAATATTTTTGATTCATTTGTAACAACTGGAAATAATTCAAAATTAAATGATGCATTAGATGCGCTTGAAGCTTTAGGATTCGAAAGAAATAAAATCTATAAGGTATTAAAAGAAATGAATATAGAAAATCTATCTTTAGAAAATATTATTACACAAGCTTTGAAGAAATTGTGATAATATCTTAATTTTAATTAATGAAAATAATGTTAAAATATATATGGACAAAAATTTATTTTAAATATTGGGTGTTTATTTAATTGGAGGTGTATTATGCGTGTCTTGATTTTAGCTGCTGGACTTGGTAAAAGAATGAAATCAAAATACCCTAAAGTTATGCACAAAATAATGGGCAAAGAACTGATAAACTGGGTCATAGATACTGCTAAAAATTTGAATCCTTCAAAAATCGGGGTTGTATTAGGTCATAAAAGTGAAATGGTAAAGGAAATACTTCCTTCAGATATTGATATATATTATCAAAAAGAACAATTGGGTACAGGACATGCTGTAATGTCTGCAAAAGAGTTTTTAAATGACGAAGATATCTTAATATTATATGGTGATACTCCTTTAATCACAGAAAATACTCTTAAAAATTTAATTGAAAAACATATATCAACAAATGCAGATGCTACAATTTTAACCGCTATTTTGAATGATCCTACTGGTTATGGTAGAATAATAAAAGATCAAGATGGAAATTTCATTGATATTGTTGAAGAAGCTGATGCCAATGAAATTCAGAAAAAGGTTAAAGAAATAAATTCTGGTTTTGTTATTTTTAATGGAAAAAAATTAAAAAACGCCTTATTTAAAATAAAACCAAATAACAATCAAAGGGAATACTATCTAACCGACGTCCCAAAAAAATTAGATAATGTTAAAACTTATATTTTAGATGATTTCTCAGAAACTTTAGGAATAAACAATAGATTGCAGCTTGCTGAAGCAGAGAAAATTATGAAAAACAGAACTTTGAAAAACTTGATGTTAAATGGTGTTACCATAATAGACCCTAGTACAACTTATATATCTCCCGATGTTAAAATCGGACAAGATACGATTATTCATCCAATGACATTTATTTTCGGTGAAACTATAATTGGAGATGATTGCGAAATCGGACCAATGACAAGAATTTCAAGCTGTAAAGTTGGGAATCACGTAAAAATAGTACGTTCAGAATGTGAAGATGCTGTTATTGGAAATAACGTTTCTATTGGGCCATACTCTCGATTAAGAACAGGAACTATTTTAAGAGATAATGTTAAAATTGGAAATTTTGTAGAAACAAAAAAATCCATTATAAATAAAAATACAAAAGCTCAGCATTTAAGTTATTTAGGTGATGCTACAATAGGTGAAGATGTGAATATTGGTGCTGGAACTATAACATGTAATTATGATGGAAAAAACAAACATAAAACATATATCGGAAATAGAGTATTTGTAGGTAGTAATTCATCTTTAGTAGCTCCAATAAATATTGATGATGATGTTTTAATTGGGGCAGGTTCAACAATAACAGAAAATATTCCAAAAGGCAGTTTAGCTCTTGGAAGAGCAAAACAAATTAACAAAGCCGATTGGGTATTCAAAAAGAGGGAGAAAGGAGAGTAAAAAAATGCCTTTTTCAATGGCCCATGAAATAAAGATTTTTACTGGAAATTCCAATAAACCTTTAGCTGAAAAAATTGTTCAATATTTAGGTATAAGATTAAGTGAAGTTGAATTAAAAAGATTTGCGGATGGTGAAGTAAATCTTAGAATAGGTGAAACTGTTAGAGGATTGGATACTTTCGTTATACAATCCACATCATCTCCAGTAAATGAGAATTTAATGGAATTATTGATTATGATAGATGCCTTAAAAAGAGCTTCTGCTAATTCAATAGCTGTTGTAATTCCTTATTTCGGATATGCCAGACAAGATAGAAAAGCCAGAGGAAGAGATCCTATTTCTGCTAAATTAGTTGCAAATTTATTAACAGTTGCTGGTGCAACAAGAATTGTTACTATAGATCTTCATGCAGAACAAATACAGGGATTTTTTGATATTCCTGTAGATAATTTAATGGGTTTCCCAGTTTTTGTAAATTATTTCAAAAATGAATGTGATAATTTTGATAAAGATGCATCAGTTGTTGTTTCTCCGGATGTTGGCGGCGTTAAAAGAGCCAGAAAATTAGCTGAAAAATTGAATTTACCTTTAGCTATATTAGATAAACGAAGACCTAAGGATAATGTTGCTGAAATTGTTAATATTATTGGAGATGTTGAAGGGAAAACTGCTATTATTTTTGATGATATTATTGATACTGGTGGTTCTCTTGTTGGTGCAGCTGAGATGTTAAAGAGAAAAGGAGCTGAAAAAGTAATTGCATGTGCCACTCATGGTGTTCTTTCCAAAAATGCAAAAGAAAAGTTACAAAACTCTGTAATTGAAAAAATATATGTTACAGATACAATATATCATAATGATTTGCCAGATAAATTTCATGTATTATCAGTTGCTTCACTACTTGGGGAAACTGTTGCCAGAATAAAAAATAATTTATCTGTAAGTATTTTATTTAAATAAAATAATTTATTCATATAGGAGGGATTCAAATGGCAAAAGTATATAAACTAAAAGCTATTGAAAGAAAAGAAGGAGAAAAATCTAATCACGTAAAAAAAGAAGGATTTATACCAGCAGTTATATACGGACCTGGTTTGGACAGAGGAAACATTCATTTAAAAATTTCTTCAGTTGATACGCTGTTAATGTTAGATAAAATTGAAGAAACAACTCCAATCCAATTAAATATCGAAAAAGAAAATGGCGAAACATATACAATTACCACATTTTTAAAAACAGTTCAAAGACATAAAGTTTCAGATAAACCTATTCATGCTGATTTTTATGTTCCTGCTGAAGGTCATAAAATGCATCTTAACATTCCGATCGAATTCGTTGGTGAAGCTAAAGGATTATCAAAAGGTGGAATGTTAGATATTCACCATCATGAATTACCTGTTGAAATTTTACCAAAAGATATTGTGGAAAAGTTTGTTGTTGATATTACAGATTTAGACGTAGACGATCATATAACTGTAAAAGATTTAAATATTTCAGAAGAAATTGATGTGTTATTAGATCCTGAAGAAGTTATTGTAGCTATTCCAGTTGCAGGAAGAGTTTCAGAAACTGTTGAAACATCCGAAGAAGAAATTGAAGAAGAAACGGGAGAAGAAGCTTAATTTATGAAAATTATTATTGGTTTAGGTAATCCAGGCCCACGTTATGTTTTTACAAAGCATAACGTGGGGTTTTTGGTTATAGACAGATACTATGAATTGAATAAAGATAATTTTAGAAAGTTTGAAAAAAGAACATTTGAAGGATATTATAATAACGATATTATGTTAATAAAACCTCTTACTTATATGAACTTAAGTGGAAAGGTTTTGTTTGAATTAAAAAATAAATTTGATAGTCCAAAAGATTTAATTGTTATATATGACGACATAACTTTAGATCTTGGAAAAATAAGAATAAGACCAAATGGCTCTGCTGGAGGGCATAATGGATTAAAATCCATTATATCTGTTCTTCAAAACATAGATTTCCCAAGAATTAGAGTTGGAATAGGCCCTAAACCTGAACATATTGACTTAGCTGATTATGTATTAAGTGAATTTTCAAATGAAGAATATTATAAAATTAATAAGGTTATAGATAAAATTATACCTGCTATTAATTTAATAATAGAAGGAAAAATAACAGACGCTATGAATAAATTTAACAACAAGGATTTAACGGGAGATGAATCCTTATGAAATGTCTTCTTTGTAAAAAAAATGAAGCTAATATAATACAAAAATTTTATTACGATGGTATTGAAACCAAAATTGGATATTGTCATGATTGTTTAAAAGAACTTAAAAAATTTCATCTGGGAAAAATCAATAAACATACTATAAGTTTATTTTCTACAAAATTATTTTTTAAAAACACATATCATTTCAATAAAAAAAATATTGATTTAAAAAATATCAAAAGCAAAATATTAATTGAACACCCTATATATGTAAAAAAATTACTTTTTACAGATGATGAAAATTCTAAAATTAGAGATGCTCAAACAATAATTAAAAGAGGTTTAGATTTTTGGACAAATGAATATGAAATGGCAAAAAACGAATTCGATGAAAAAAGAATGAAAGCTATAGAAAAAATTATAAAAAAAATCAAAAACTTATTATAAGTAAATAATCCCTAAAACAATCAGCGATTTTGCTGATTGTTTTTTTTATGCATAATAGTTAAAGTAAATATTATTTATGATATAATACAAGTATAAAAAATTTGGGAGAAGGGAGGATTTTAATGCTAATTCTTAATTTAAGTGGTATTATATTTGGTTTAATCGGTATTATCTTCACAGTATTTCTTACATTTAAAGTTTTAGAAAATTCTCCAGGTAATGAAAAAATGCAAAAAATATCTGGAGCGATACAAACAGGAGCCCGAGCTTTTTTAATATCTGAATACAAGATCTTGTATATTATTGTTATAATTATTTTTCTTTTACTTGGTTTTATCAACGGATGGCAAATGTCCTTATCTTTCTTATTGGGAGCTACTTTATCCGTTGCTGCAGGTTTTTTTGGGATGAGTATTGCTACCAAAACAAATACCAGAACTGCTCAAGGTGCCATAGAATCACTTAGCAAAGGTTTAAAAATAGCTTTTAATGGTGGAGCTGTAATGGGAATGACCGTTGCTTCTTTAGGTTTATTCGGATTGGGGTTAATTTATTACTTAACAAACGGTGATACAATTTCTATGAGTGGATATGCCATGGGAGCTTCTTTAGTTGCTTTATTCGCAAGAGTTGGTGGTGGTATATTCACAAAAGCTGCTGATGTGGGCGCCGATCTTGTAGGAAAAACAGAAGCTGGAATACCAGAAGACGACCCACGAAATCCCGCTGTTATAGCTGATAATGTTGGAGATAATGTTGGGGATGTCGCTGGAATGGGTGCTGATTTATATGAATCATTTGTAGGATCAATTTTTTCCGCATCTGCTCTCGGAGTTCTCACTTTCAAAGAAAAAGGTGCTGTTTTACCATTCCTAGTTGTATCTATAGGTATTTTTTCTGCCATTATTGGAATTTTATTTTTTAATTTCAGTTTGAAAAATAAAAAAGATGTGGATCCTTCAAAAGCTTTACACTTCGGAACATATATAGCTAATGGATTAACTTTAATAGGTGTGTTGTTTTTATCTTTATCATTCCTTAAAAATATTAATCTATTTTTTGTTATTTTTCTTGGAATGATTGTTGGAATGACTATAGGAAATATCACTGAATATTATACTGCTAAAACCCCTGTTAAAAATCTTGCTAAAAGCGCTGTTAGTGGTGCTGCACCTTTACTAATTAGTGGTATGGCTATTGGCATGGAATCAACTGCTATTCCTGTTATCTTAATCTCTTTTGCTACTATAATTTCTTATAATTTACTTGGTTTATTCGGTATAGCATTAGCAGGTGTCGGAATGTTATCTACTTTAGGTATTACATTAGCCATAGACGCTTATGGACCTATTGCCGATAATGCCGGTGGAATAGCTCAAATGGCAAACCTCGAACATTATGTTAGAGAAAGAACTGATCAATTAGATGCTGTTGGAAATACAACTGCAGCAATTGGTAAAGGTTTTGCCATAGGTTCTGCTGCTTTAACAGCTTTAGCTTTGTTTGCCTCATACACAAAAGTTACAAATTTGAACGTAATTGATTTATCAAAATCTCAAGTATTTATTGGCGCATTAATTGGAGGAATGTTACCTTTCTTATTTTCTTCAATGGCAATGAAAGCTGTTGGAGATGCTGCTGAAATTATGGTGGAAGAAGTTAGAAGACAGTTTAAAGAAATAGTTGGTTTAATGGAGGGAAAAGCCGATCCTGATTATTCTTCTTGTGTTTCAATCGCTACAAAGGGTGCATTGAAAAAAATGATTTTACCATCATTATTAGCTGTATTTATGCCTATATTCATGTTTTTTATATTAGGTAAAGAAGCTGTTGCTGGAATGCTTGTTGGAACCACTGTTTCTGGTGTTATGCTTGCTATTTTTATGGCTAATGCTGGTGGTGCATGGGATAACGCAAAAAAATATATAGAAGAAGGAAATTTTGGTGGAAAAGGTACATTTGCACATAAAGCCGCAGTTGTTGGAGATACTGTTGGTGATCCTTTTAAAGACACAGCAGGTCCAGCAATAAATATTTTAATTAAACTTATGTCTATTGTATCTATTGTGGTTATCCCAATATTAATAAAAATTTTTGAATAAAGGAGGATCATTATGAAGAGAATTGCTATTATGAACGTTGGTGGTGATTGTCCTGGCTTAAATAGTGCAATTAGAGCACTTGTTAGAAAATCTGCTATTGAAGATATTGATGTCCTTGGTGTATATGATGGGTTTAAAGGGTTTATCGAAGATAGAGTATTTGTTATGACAAAAGAACATGTTTCTGGAATTCTTGAACGTGGAGGAACAATTTTAGGTTCTTCAAAATTTGATCCTACAAAAAAACCGGAAGATCTTGCAAAGGTTAAAGAAAATTTTGAAAAATACCAAATAACTGCATTTATCATATTGAGCGGTCATACTGGTACTGAAATCGCTATAAAACTTTCTGATGAAGGTATGCCATCAATTATAATACCTGCTACAATTGATAATGATTTACCCTGGACAGAATTCAGTATAGGATTCTTTACTGCATTAGAAACTATTACAAAAACTTTAGATGCATTACATTCTACTGCTAGCGCTGGACATAGAGTTATTGTTGTTGAAGTTGGTGGAGATGAAGCTGGTTGGTTGGCAACATTAGGCGGATTAACAGGTGGTGCAGATTATATTTTAATTCCTGAAATTAAATTTAACCCAGATAAATTAATTGAAAATATTAAAAAAAGATATGATGAAGGAAAAAAGTTTTCTATTGTTGTTGTACAAGAAAAATGCAAATTATCCGAAAGATTAAAAATCATTCAAGAAAATATTCCAGAAGGTACTCCCTCTGATATTATTTCTAAATTCATAAAAGAAAACATTAAAGATGTAGAATGTAGAAATGTTAATTTAGGATATATGCAACGTGGTGGAACCCCTGTATCTTTTGACAGATTAATAGCTACAATGCTTTCAACAAAAGCTATTGATTATATAAAAAAAGGAAAAGTCAACATCGCCTTAGGATTAAAAGGCTTTGAAATTTCAACCACACCGTTTTCACAAGAATTATTAAAAAACAAAGACATAGATTCCAGAATTTATGAAATGACGAAAATCTTTTTCTAAAAAAGCCCGTACGGGCTTTTTTATTTTTATGCATCAAATTCTTTATTCTTCATATATATAAGTTTAATATATATAATAGTTCGCAAAGTTAATAATTTATTTCTTATGTTAATATAAGAAATGAAATTTCTTTCATACTTGACATATATATTAATTTATAGTAAAATATAACCAAGTTTTTACAATTCTTTATTTTGAGTAGGGAGGGATTCTATGAGAAAGTTTTTTTTGGCAATGGTTTTAGTTCTTTCATTAGTATTATTCGCTAATATTAAGATCGGTGTTGTTTTACCAATGACTGGTGGAATCGCTGCATTCGGAGATATGACATGGAAAGGTATCGAATTGGCGCAAGAAATGTATCCAGAAGTCTTAGGTGAAAAAATTGATTTAGTATTGGTAGATAACAGATCAGAAAAAACTGAAGCCGCAAATGCTGTAAGTAGAGTTATTGATAAAGAAAAGGTTGTTGCTATTATTGGTGAAGTTGCTAGTGCTCATTCATTGGCTGGTGGTGCTGTTGCAGAAAGAAAGCGCATTCCGATGTTAACATCATCTTCAACCAATCCTTTAGTAACAAACAGAAAAAAATACGTATCTCGTGTTTGTTTCATCGATCCATATCAAGGAGCTGCAGCTGCAATTTTTGCATTTAAAAATTTAAACGCTAGAAAAGCTGCTGTATTTATTGATGTTGAACAAGACTATAGTGTTGGTTTAGCTAATTTCTTTAAAAAGAAATTCCAGGAATTAGGTGGAAATTATTTCATCGAATTCTTTAAAACTGGTGACCAAGAATTTAGCGCTCAATTAACAGACGCTATTAGTAAAAACCCTGATGTTTTATACATTACAGGTTACTACCCTGAAATTTCATTATTCGCAAGACAAGCAAGAATGTTAGGGTTTAACGGTCCTATTTTAGCAGGTGATGGTGCAGAAGCTCCTGAATTGATAAAAATCGGAGGAGATGCTGTGGAAGGATTATACTATACTACACATTTCCATCCTAAAGGTGCAGCTACTGAAATGACAAAAGTATTTGTCGAAAAGTTTAAAGAAAAATTCGGATTCGAACCTGGTGCATTACATGCTTTAGGTTTTGATGCATATTTAGTCTTGAGAAAAGCAATAGAAATAGCCGGAAAAGCAGATCCTAAAGCTATTGCTGTTGCTATAAGGCAAGTTAAAAATTTCGAAGGTGCTACTGGAATGATTACAATAAATAAAAACGGGGATGCAGAAAAATCTGTTGTTATTGACGTTGTTAAAAACGGCGAATTCACATATGTTACAACTGTAAATCCTGCAGCTGAATAATAAAAATTCATAAAAATCCCCGGAGAATCCGGGGATTTTTTTAAAAAACGGAGGTGTCGGCTTTGAGTGGTGCTATATTTTTACAAAATCTGTTTAATGGTATAATGTTTGGCGGCTTGTATGCTCTTTTAGCTGTTGGTTATACAATGGTTTATGGGATTTTAAGACTTATTAATTTTGCTCATGGTGACATTATGATGATGGGTGTATATTTTGCTCTTTATGCCTCACTGGCAGGAGCGCCTTTATGGTTAGCTGTTATTATTGGTGTAATTGGAGCAGCATTCTTAGGGTTTTTAATTGATAGAATAGCTTATAAACCTCTAAGAAATGCTCCAAGAATTTCGGCTTTAATAACTGCAATTGGTATGAGTTTTTTCTTAGAAAGCTTTGCTGTTGTTGTTTTCGGAGCAGTACCTAAATCATTTACTTCTGTCTTTAATGAAAGCAATAGATGGCTTTTAGATAAAACATGGAATATTGCAGGTGCAAGAATTCCTGTGTTAACGTTTGTCGTTTTTTTTATTACTGCATTGTTATTCTTATTATTGTTTTGGGTAGTTTACAAAACAAAAATAGGAATGGCTATGAGAGCTATCTCTTCTGATATTCCTACAACTTCCTTGATGGGTATTAATGTAGACATGGTTATCGGATTTACATTCGCTCTTGGTTCGGCTATGGCTGCCGCAGGAGGAATAATGTGGGCAATGAGATATCCTAATGTTCAACCTTACATGGGATTTATGCCAGGATTAAAAGCTTTTATCGCAGCTGTTCTAGGAGGAATTGGATCCATACCTGGTGCTGTTGTTGGTGGATTTTTATTAGGATTATTAGAGATCTTTCTTGTTGCACTTATGCCTGCTGCTGCTGGATATAGAGATGCTTTTGCATTTATTATACTTATAGTTATATTATTAATAAAACCAGATGGACTATTAGGTAAAAAGTCCGTAGTAAAGGTGTGATAGTATGAAGAAAATTAATTATTATTTAACTTTAATCTTTATTATTTTGTTTTTCTTGTTCTTATCTTATGCTCAAGGTAATTTTAGTGATTACACTTTAAGAATTTTTATGCTTATTCCTATATATGCTATTATGGCTGTTAGTTTAAATTTAATAAACGGTATAACAGGTATCTTCTCTTTAGGTCATGCGGGATTTGTTTTATTAGGCGCCTATACATCTGCATTATTAACACTTGAACCATTTCAAAAAGAAATTTCATATATTATTGTTCCAATTCAACCTTGGTTATTAAATTTACATGCAAACTTTCTTGTTGCCACATTAGCAGGTGGATTAGTTGCTGCAATTTTTGCATTTTTAATAGGCTGGCCTACATTAAAATTATCTGGTGATTATCTAGCAATAGCTAGTTTAGGTTTTGCGGAAATTGCAAGAGTTTTAGCAAATAATGTTATAAGCGTTACCAACGGACCTTTAGGGTTAAAAGGTCTTCCAAATTATACTAATCTTTATTGGTCCTGGGGCTGGCTTTTAGTAACTTTAATTGCGATAATTAGTTTAATCAAAAGTTCTTATGGTCGTGCATTAATTGCTATTAGAGAAGATTCTATTGCCGCAGAATCTATGGGAATTAATGTATTTAAACATGAATTAATGGCCTTTGTTTTTGGTGCTTTTTTTGCTGGTATATCAGGTTCTTTATATGCTCACTGGTTAACAACTATAGATCCAAGAATTACTACATTCGGTCCTTTATTAACATTCTATGTTTTAATTATGGTTGTACTTGGTGGTTTAGGAAGTATTACTGGTTCCATAATAGGAGCAGGTGTATTTGCATTAATGTTTGAATATTTACGATCTTTAGAAGAACCGTTTAACTTTTTTGGAATACGTGTCCCTGGTATCCCTGGAATGAGAATGTTGGTAATATCTGCTATATTTATCTTCATTATGATATTCTGGCAAAAAGGTATTATGGGTAGAGCTGAATTTTCTTGGGAAAAGCTTTTAAAGTTATTTGGTATAAAAGTTAAGAAACAATCATTAGTCGATATATATATGAAAAAAGAAGGTGAAACCAAATGAAAAAAATCCTTGAAATGAATCATATTACAATGCAATTTGGAGGATTAATCGCTGTAGATGATTTTCACAACCAATTATATGAAGGCGAATTATTGGGATTAATCGGCCCTAATGGCGCTGGTAAAACTACCGCATTTAATGTTATAACCGGAATTTATATACCAACTAAAGGTAAAGTAATATTTGATGGTATAGATATTACCCCTTTTAAGCCTCATGAAATAACACATCTTGGGATATCCAGAACATTTCAAAACATAAGGCTTTTCCAAGACATGACTGTTTTAGAAAATGTTATAGTCGCACAACATCATATGTTATCCAATACAGATGTTGATAAAATATTAAAGAAACATGGAAAAAAAACTAAAGGTAGTTCATTTTTATGGTATATAAGAGCTTTAACAAAAATTGGTTATTTGAAAAAAGAAAAAGAAATGATTAAAGAAGGTTTATCGCTCTTAGAAAAGGTAGGGTTATTAGATTTAGCAGAAGAAAAAGCTTCTTCTTTACCTTATGGATTGCAAAGAAAATTAGAAATTGCCAGAGCTTTAGCTACACATCCTAAAGTCTTATTATTAGATGAACCCGCTGCAGGAATGAATCCTCAAGAATCAGAAGAATTAATGAAATTTATAAAGCAAATTAGAGATGATTTTGAACTATCTATACTATTAATAGAACATGATATGAAGGTTGTTATGGGGGTATGTGAAAGAATTTTAGTTTTAGATTACGGTGCAATTATAGCAGAAGGAATACCTGAAGAAATTCAAAAAAATCCAAGAGTCATAGAAGCATACCTCGGAGAGGAGTGGAAAGATGCAAAAGCAGAATGATATTGTTCTTGAGATAAAAAATTTAAATATATTTTATGGAGCTATACATGCTGTAAAAGGAATAAACATTAAAGTTCCAAAAGGAAAAATAGTAACTTTAATTGGCGCTAATGGCGCAGGGAAAACATCTACTCTCTCAGCAATTGCAGGTATGGTAAAACCAAAAAATGGAGAAATTGTATATAAAAACAACAATATTGCGGGAAAACCTCCACATGAAATCAATAAAATGGGAATTGCTTTAGTTCCTGAAGGTCGTAGGATTTTCCCTAATCTTACAGTTTATGAGAATTTGATGATGGGTGCTTATAACAGAACAAATAAAGAAGAAATTGAAAGAGATTTAAACTGGGTATATAATTTATTCCCAAGATTAAAAGAAAGATTAAAACAACTAGGCGGAACATTATCTGGTGGAGAACAACAAATGCTTGCTATCAGTAGAGCTCTAATGAGTAAACCTGATTTAATAATGTTAGATGAACCTTCTTTAGGATTAGCTCCCGTTTTAGTCTCAGAAGTTTTTGATATTATTAAAGTAATCAACGAAAATGGTGGAACTATATTATTAATAGAACAAAATGCTGCACAGGCTTTAAAAATTTCACACTATGGTTATGTATTAGAAACAGGAAATATTATCCTCGAAAACGATTCTGATTTATTATTAAAAGATGAAAATGTTCAAAAAGCTTATTTAGGTATGGCATAATACGCCGTCATACTCCGTTTGCATAAAGCAGTAGCTCCCAAAATGGGAGCTACTGTCATTTTTTTTGTAAAATTCCTCTTTTTTCTAAAATTATTAATAGCGGCAAACCAAGTATATAACATGCAATTAATTCCCCTATTCCAATCCAAAATACTGTTGGCCAATATGGAACATTTGCTAAAGGTGCAACATAAGCAGAAACCCCAAAAGAATTAACTATTACTGGAGGTAATGGAGCTAAATACTTATTTGGCATTTTATAAGTAAGATATGCTGCTAATAAAGTCAATGCACTACCAAGAAAAATATCAATTGCACCAAATCCACCAAAAATATTCGCCAATATCGCACCAACATACAACGCTGGAACAAAAACAGGGTTTAAAAATGGTAACACAGTTAAAGCTTCAGATACTCTAACTTGCATAGGGCCATAACTAATTGGCTGTAAAATAACTGTCAAAGCTACATACAACGCTGCTACCACTCCTGCCAATACCATGTTTTTAGTTTTCAAAAAAACCACCTCCTTGTTTTGTTAAGGCGGGTGCCGCGACCGCCAAAGCGTATTATAACCTAATATTATTATTAAAGAAAAAAAATTATGTTAAAATAATGAAGTTATAAAAAATAATATAATACCTATTGCAATTGAGACAAATGCTTGCTTATCGCTTTTCCTTATCTTTTCTTCATTTTTCATATATCCTTTTCTTGTTTCTTTCACAGAAAAATTAAATAAATATATCCCATTCAAAATAAATATTACTCCTGAAAAAAAGAAAATATTTGCCAGCATATATCCGCCTCCCATATATCCTTTGAATTTTTACATTAAAGTATTATAATTATATCATGAGTTGTAAAAGGAGGTATTAAAATTGAATAAAGAATTGACTCCCCCACATAATACAGAAGCTGAAGAAGCTCTATTAGGTAGTATATTTTTAGATCCACAAATTTTACCTGATATATTAGAAGAGATTAGGTCTAATGACTTCTATAATCAACAACATCAAATAATATTCAGAATAATAGAAGAATTATTTGATAGAGGATTACCTGTTGATGCTATATCTGTAATGGAGAATTTAAGGAATGCTAAATTATTAGAAAAAGCCGGAGGTGAAGATAAACTCATTTATTTAGCCGAAGTTGTACCAACTCCTGCAAATGCATTATATTATGCAAAAATTATAAAAGATAAATCACTTTTAAGAAGCTTAGTCACTGCAAGTACCGAAATTGTTGAAGCTACAAGAACCATAGGTGAAGCAGAAGAAATATTGGATTTTGCTGAGAAAAAAATTTTTGAAATTGCAGAATCAAGGGCTACCAGAACATACGATTCTGTTCCAAATATAGTTCATGATGTTTTCGAGAAATTAGATGAATTAAAAAAACGAGCTTCAGTTGAACCAAATGCTCTTGTTACTGGTCTTCCAACTGGATTTATTTCTTTAGACAGGTTAACTTCTGGATTCCATAAATCAGATTTAATAATAATAGCTGCCAGACCTTCTATGGGAAAAACAGCTTTTGCTTTAAATGTTGCAAGCAACTTGGCTCTAAAATACAAAATACCTATAGCTATGTTCAATTTAGAAATGTCTAAAGAACAATTGGTTCAAAGAATTTTATGTGCAGAAGCTCAAGTCGATTTACAAAAAGTTAGAACAGGTATGTTAAACAACGAAGATTGGAATAAATTAGTTAATGCTGCTCATAAATTATCACAATCAAAAATTGTGGTTGATGATGAACCTGGTTTAGATCCTAGAACATTACGGGCCAAAGCCAGAAGAATGAAAAGAGAATATGGGATTGAAGCAATTTTTATTGACTATTTGCAATTGATGTCATCAAAAGGGAGATCATCAGAAAGCAGGCAACAAGAAATCTCAGAAATCTCACGTTCTTTAAAACTCCTCGCTAGAGAACTTAATGTTGTTATTGTAGCACTTTCTCAGCTATCAAGGGCTGTTGAACAAAGAGAAGACAAAAGACCTAGATTAAGCGACTTAAGAGAATCAGGAGCTATAGAACAAGATGCTGATATGGTTATGTTTTTATATAGAGATGCTTACTATAAAAGAAAAAAGGAAAGTGATAATAAAGATAAAAATAATGAAAATTTAATTTTAAATCACCCACATGAATCTGAATTAATTATTGGAAAACAACGAAATGGTCCTGTAGGAACTGTCAAGCTTATGTTCGACCCAAAAGTAACGTTGTTTTATGAAAAAGATACTATACATAAAGAGACATATTAGGAGGAAAAAAAATATGACAAAAGAAAAAATTTTAAAATTAATAGAAAAAAAACCACTTTTACAAAAAGAATTATATGAAAAGCTAAAAGCTAAAAAAAAGGAAGAAAAAAAGATAATAAGAGAAATATTAAAAGAATTACAAGAAGATGGAGAAATATATAAAAATTCCAAAAATAAACTTTGTACACTTGGAAAAAACATGAAAATTGGTATAATAGAATTTACCAGAAGAGGAAGCATGGCATTTGTAACTACTAAAAAAGGTGAAGAAATTGCAATCACTTTAGAACATGTTAAAGATGCCATGCATAAAGACATTGTATTAATAGAAATAATAGGTAACTGGAGAGATTTACCAAAAGGAAAAGTTTTAAGAGTTTTAAAAAGAGGTATAACAAAAGTTGTTGGAATTTTTGAACAAAAAAAATTATTTGGCTTTGTTTTGCCAATAGATCAAAAAATAAATACGGATTTTTATGTTTCACCTGAAAACTTCAACAAAGCAAAACCTGGTCAAATAGTTGAGGCTGAAATAATAAAATATACACAAAAAAATCCAGAAGTTAAAATAACAAAGATTATTGGAAATGTTAATGATCCTAAGGTAGATTTACCTATAGTAATAATTAAACATGATTTACCAGAGCCTGGTGTTTTTCCTGAAAATGTTATGAAAGAAGCTTTAGCAATCCCTCAAGAAGTTCAAAGTAAAGACTTAAAGGGAAGAAAAGATTTCAGAAATGAAATTATAGTAACAATAGATGGAGATAATGCAAAGGATTTTGATGATGCTGTTCAAGTAAAAAAATTAAAAAATGGAAATTATCTATTAGGTGTTCATATTGCTGACGTTTCACATTATGTAAAAGAAAACTCTAATTTGGATAAAGAAGCATTCAAAAGAGGTACTAGTGTTTATTTAATTGATACTGTCATTCCAATGTTACCTCATGAACTTTCCGACTGGATATGTTCCTTAGTTGAAGGTGAAGATAGATTAACCATGTCATTGTTAATGGAAATAGATAAAAACGGCGAAGTTGTAAATTTCAATGTATACAACGGTGTAATCAATAGTAAAAAACGATTAACCTATAACAAAGTAAATAAATTATTAAATAATGACATGGATGAAAAACTTGAAAAAGAAATTGGTTGGTTACGACCTAATCTGGAATTAATGAAAGAATTGATGGAAATAATTAGAGAAAACAGAAGACGAAGAGGCGCTATTCTTGATATAGAAGGTGGAGAAGTACAATTTATATTCGATGAAAATGGGAATGTTAAAGATATAGTTCCAATTGAAAGAGGTATATCAGAAGTAATAATCGAAGAATTTATGATTAAAGCAAATGAAACCATAGCTTCAATTTTCGATTCACAAGGTTTACCATTTATATATAGAATTCACGAAGAACCTGATCCAGATATGCTATTGCAATTAAAAAATTATCTAGAAATAATGGGTTTAAAATACAAATTCCCTAAAAATATTCATCCAAAATTATTACAAGATATGTTAGAGCATCTAAAAGATCATCCATTAAGAAAAAGCATTCAAAAATTGTTAGTTAGATCATTAAAAAGAGCTATATATTCAGATTTAAATGTTGGACATTTTGGTTTAGCTTCTCAAAATTACACACATTTCACTTCACCTATTAGAAGATATCCAGATTTAATTGTTCATAGACTTTTAAAAAAATATCTTAAAAATAAAGGAACATTAAAAAGAAAAGAAATTGAAAAATATACTGAATTATTGCCAGAAATAGCTTCACATAGTTCAAAACGAGAGAGAGTTGCTAATGAAGCAGAATGGGATTTGACTGATATGAAAAAGGTTGAGTATATAATGAATCATATAGGTAAAACATTTGAAGTGTATATAACTAATATTACTAAATTTGGAATGTTTGTTGAAATACCTGACAAATTCATACAGGGATTAATTCATGTTTCTTCAATGGATGATTATTATATATATAATGAAAAACAAAATGTTTTAATTGGAGAAAGGACAAAAAAAATATATAAACTCGGGGATAAACTAAAAGCAAAAGTCATAAACGCTAATAAACTAACTATTGAGATTGATTTTGAAATAATAGAAAAAGAAGACGAAGAAGTTAAAAAATTAAAAGAAAAATATCCAAATGCAAAAATTAAAATAAAGAAAAACAAAAAAAATAAAAAAAGATAAAAAATATAAAAAAGAGCCGCACGGCATTCGTTACCGATGCGGCGGCCCCTATACCCCCCTAGGTATTTTTATCCTTTTCATTACATATTATACCATAAAAATACAAAAAAGTAACACTTGATATTACAAAAACAAAAAATTGTAACAAAAAAAACTCTGCTCACGCAGAGTTTTATTTTTCCATTTTTTTCAGACAATCTTTACAATATCCTCTAATATAAAGTTGCTGATCTACAATTTTATTTTCCTTTTCAAGATTAGATTCTATTTTTAGCTCTTTAATTTCAAAATCAAAAATTTTTCCACAATTAATACATTTAAAATGTCCATGTAAATGTGTGTTAATATCAAACCTTGCTTCATTTTCCTCAATAGTTATAACAGAGACTAATCCTTTTTCTTGAAATAGTTTTAATGTGTTATAAACTGTGGTTTTTGATAAAGTTGGAATAGTTTTTACAAGCACTTTATAAATCATATCAACATTTGGATGAACATGATTTTCCATAAGGTATTTATAAATTTGTATTCGTTGCAAAGATGGGGAAATATTCTTTTCTCTCAGTATTTCACTAATATATTCAATCTTTTTTTCAACAGTCATATAATCACTTCCTTCCATATTTAAATTGATTTTAATTCTATTTTAATTTTATACCATTTTTCAATAAAAATCAAGTCTTGATACAATATTTTCATTTTTGTGATATAATTGTAGTATAAATTTATTACGGGAGGGATTAAATGAAAAAAATCATTATTATTTTACTACTTCTTTTTGTTTTTTCGATTATCTTCGGGCAAACATTTACAAAACTTTATACTGAATTTAAAATTATAAACAGTTATCACAAAACAGATGATATGAAAAAATTATTAGAAACATTGAGCTCTTATACAGATGATGCTTCTGTTCTTGCTATATACTGCAATGCATTGACAGAATATGCTAACTGGGGTGTTGAAAAAGATAAAAAAGAACAAATTTATGAAAAGGCTGTAGAAATAGGAAAGAAAGCTGTGGAGATGGATCCAAACAACGGATATGCACACTATGCATTAGGCGCTGCAATTGGTAGGCTTGCTCAATACAAAGGCATTGTTTCAAGCTTATTTATGCTTGGTGATTTTGATGAACATATTTCTAAAGCTATCAAATTAGATCCTAAACTATATACAGCTTATATTGCTATGGGAATGAGATATAGAGATGTACCTTGGCCATTAAATAATTATAAAAAATCTGAAGAGTTTTTATTAAAAGCTGCTGCAATCGAACCAAATTATGTTAATGCATATTATGAATTAGGTATTTTATACAAAACCTGGAAAAAATATGACAAAGCAAAAGAAATGTTTAATAAAGTAATTAAAATGCCTCTACATCCTGATTGGGTTGAACAAGGAAAAGAATCCAAAGAACTATCAAAAAAAGAACTTGAAAATTTAAAATAACAAATTATAAAAGACAGAAATCCACTTGTGGATTTCTGTCTTTTATAATTTATTCCCATATTTCTGGTTCTACCTCTAAATCTATATTATATTTTTTCCTAACAACATCTTTTATATATTCAATCAATTTAAAAACTTCTTTAAATTTTGCATTACCTTTATTTATAATAAACCCAGCATGTTTCTTTGAAACTTCCGCATCTCCAACAGAACACCCTTTTAATCCAAGTTTTTCAATAGTTGTTCCAACATAAAAATCTGGCTTTGGCCTTTTAAAAATACTCCCTGCGCTTGGATATTCTAATGGTTGTTTTTCCCATCTTCTAATAGAAAATTCTTTTATTTTTTCCTCTATTTTTTCTCTCTTATTTCTAAACAATTTTAATTTAGCACTTAAAGAAATGTATCTTCTTTTTTGAAATATACTTTTTCTATAATCAAAACTTAATTGTTCTTTTCTTAAATTTATATTTTTTTTCTCATTTAAATCGAAAACCTCTACCTCTTCTACAACATCACTAATTTGCCCACCATAAGCACCCGCGTTCATAAATAAAGCTCCTCCCAAACTACCTGGAATACCTGCAGCAAATTCTAAACCTGATAAATTATTTTCCATAGCAAGATATGATAATCTAGAAAAAGGAATACCTACTTCGGCATAAAGTATTTCCCCATCAAATTTATATCCCGTTAAATATTCTGTACTAACTACTACAAAATCTAATTCTTCATCTTTTATAATTAAATTAGCTCCACCACCAATTATACGAAAAGGTATTGTATTATTGGAAAGATATTTTAAAACTTCAATAAATACATTTTTAGTTTTAGGTATAATAAAATATGGCGCTTTACCACCAATTTTAAAGGTTGTATGTGCACTCATAGGTTCATTTATGAGAACATTACAACCAATAGTATATAAATATTTTTGATCCAAATTCACTTCAACATCCACTCCAACATTTCAGATATTTCTTCGCCAGCAGGATGTTTTTTTACTTCTTCAAACAATTCTCTATTCTTAAATATTATCTTTTGTATCGAATCTAAAATCAAAGCTTTTTCAGATTTGGAAATATTTTCTAAATATTTGTTCAATAAATATTTAAGTCCTTTTCTGGTTGGTAATTCTGCTAACGCCATTATTGCTAGTTCTTGAATATCTCCGGTATCATCTAAAAATGTAGCTAATATATCTATATATTTTTCGTCTTTAGTTATTCTTAACAAAGCTTCCAATATAATAGGAAAAGCCCTTTCATCAGAATACAAATTCATCATTCTTTCAAGATATGGTTTTAACTCTTGACATTCCATTTCCGAAAGAACATCTATTAAATACAACATAACAACATCATCAAAATTATTTTTTTCAAACCTTTTCAAAAATTCATCAAACAAATATCTTTTTGCTTCAGAACCTAAAACATCAATAATATCAGTAATTAAAGAATATGTATCTGCATCACTATCTTCCATCATGTTTATTAAAACAGGAATCGCTTCAACTCCTTTTTCTTCTATTACTCTTTGTATTACATCTTCTCTTCTCATTTTATTCCACCCTCTTTATCAAACACTATTTCACCATACATTTCCTTGATTTCTTTTAATCTATCATTACTATTTAATTCAGCAATTTGTGAATATACTCCACTATTATCCTCCAATTTGAATATCTTAAAATGTTTATCCGCATAATGCGCAACTTGAGGCATATGAGTGATAACTATTAATTGTTTTATTTCTGAAAATTCTTTTAATTTCTTCCCAATAACATCTGCAATTCTTTGCCCAACGCCAGAATCTATTTCATCAAATAACATAGTTTCAACTAAATGTATTTCACCTAATATTTTTTCAATTGCTAATATTATCCGGGATAATTCACCTCCAGAAGCTATTTTTTCCAAAGGCATAAAAGCCGATTGTGGCGTTGTTTTAGCTAATAATCTGATATTATATACACCAAATTTTTTGGGTTCATCAAGTTTGTTAAATTCAAACTTTATTTCTGCATATTGCATATTTAATGCATATAATTCTTTTTTTATTTTTTCTTCAATATTTTTTAAAACCTTTTCGCCTTTTTTCTTTATTTCATCACCAATCTTAAACAACACTGCCCTTTCTTTTTCTATTAAAGGATTTATCTCACTCAATATTTTTTCCAAATCGTTTAACTCATTTAATTCGTTTCTAAATTTTTCAAGATTTAAAAAAACATCTTCTAACGTTGGTCCATATTTTCTTTTAAGATTCATAATATCATTTAGCCTTTGAGACACTTCTTCTAATCTTTCAGGATCTAATTCAAGATCATATAATTTTGATTCTAAAGTGCTATACAATTCATTTATCATATCTTGAATAGAAATGGCTATATTTAAATCCTCACTATATCCATAACTTGAAATATCTGATAAATCTTCTATTATTTCTCCAATAAAAACATCAATATTTTCTTCGTTATCTTTTAAAATTGCCATTGATTTTTCTAATTTACTTTTTATTTCCTCAATATTACTTAATTTTTTATACTCATTTTTTAATATCTCATCCTCATTCTCTTTGGGATCAATTCTTTCTATTTCTTCTATTTGAAAATTTAAAATATCTATTTTTCTGTACAACTCAGAAGGATCTGATGGGACTTTATTTAATTTTTCCTTTAATTCTATATATTTTTTATAATTTTCTTCATATTGAATAATTAACTCTTCCAAATTTTCTTTAAAAATTTTATATACAAGATGATTATGATATTTAGGATTTCTTAATAAAACCTGAGAATCCTGAGTATGGACTTCCATTATATATGAACCAATTTTTTCTAAAATTGATTTTGGTATGATCATACCATTCGCTCTAAAAACCGATCTTTTTTCATTAAAATTTACACTTAAAACTATTTCATTTTCTTTTGATATATCAAGAAATTCCTTTAATTCCTTTTTTATTTCATCATTAACTGTTATATATGCGGAAATAGACCCATTTTTATTCCTTAAATTTTTCGGTATATTTCCACTTATCAAAGAAATTAAAGCTTTTATTAACATCGATTTACCAGCACCAGATTCACCAGTTATTACATTAATACCTTCAGAAAAATCTATACTTACTTCTTTAAATAAACCGAAATTTTTAATCGCCAATGAATGTATCATATGGCACCTCCACATTTTCTTTCTATTTATATTTTACATCATTTTCTTTAAAAATAAAAATCATTTTTTATTTGACCCAATATTCGATATATGTTATAATATTTTTAATCTAACCAGAAAGGGAAAAATCATGAAAAATTATAAATTTGATTTAAAAAACAAAAAAGAATATTTGGTATCCCCTACTAGAAAAGTTAAAGTAAATATAGATTATATTTATAATTTTAATAATTCTTTCGGTCTTGAAAGAAAATGGATTATTTTAGATAGACACAATTCAATAAAAAAAATCAAAAGATTACTCCTTCCTGATAAAATGATAATGCTTACCTCTTTCCTCACTACAGAAGATTCTCACATTAAAGATTACCTTATTTATATAGATTTTGGAAAATATTCAAAAAACGGTAATATAATTGAATTCAAAGATTTAGAATTAGATATTATTATAAAAAAAGATAACACATTTAGAATTTTTGATATTGATGAGTTAATTGAAGAATTTGAAATAAAAAATATAAATAAAGCTGATTTTTATAATATTCTAAAAGAAGAAACTATATTAATAAACAAATTTGAAAGTATAGGTTTAATTGAAACTTTAACCCAAGAAACAAGTAAAGATGCAATTATGTGGTTAATCGATTTAGGATAATCATATTAAGTTATATAAATATCTATTGAATAAAACTTTTCAGGTGAGAAGAATGATAAAATATCTAGTAATAGGAAAAAAAGAAGAATTTGAAACTATTATATATGAAATAGAAAAAAAATCAAAAGGCAAAATTATCTTTGGGGACTTTTTAAATCCAAGTCCTGAAGCTTTTTTGGAAAAAATAAAATATCATGACAGAGTATTAATAGCTGATCCTAACTTAGAACATTATGTTAAAAAGGAATTAGAAAGTCTAAAAAAACAAGGCATTGTTATTGAAATACTTCCTGAATTAGTTGAAAAATACCTACAAAGAATTCCTTTGAGTGTGTTTGAAAAGTTTGAATATTATTATTCAGAATTTTTTCTAAAAAAAGAAGAAAAACGTTTTTTTGATATTTTTTTGGCTTTATTTTTCTTGATATTTTCCTTACCTTTATTTATCATCATTTCTATAATAAACTATTTTACTATAGGAAAACCAGTTATTTTCAAACAAATTAGAATGGGAAAAAACAAAAAGAAATTTTTAATGTATAAATTTAGAACAATTCATAATGATAATATTCATTCATTTGGAAAGTTTTTAAGAAAAACACGCTTAGATGAAATACCTCAATTTATAAACGTATTAATTGGCAACATGAATTTTATAGGACCAAGACCTGAAATGCTTACATTTCATCAAATGTGTGAAGAAAATATAGATTTTTACAATTACAGATTATATGTAAATCCTGGAATTACAGGTTGGGCACAAGTAAAATATAAATATACAACAACCTTAGAAGATTATAAAATTAAAACAGAATACGATCTTTACTATGTAAAAAACAAGAATTATTTACTTGATTTAAAAATAATATTCTTAACATTTTTAACAATTTTTAAAGATAATGGTTCATTATGATATTTACAAATGTAATTTTTTATGATATAATATATTTGTTTTTGGCCCCATAGGATAACGGCTAGTCCATCGGATTCTCAGTCCGAGAGTCGGGGTTCGATTCCCCGTGGGGCTACCAATCAATATAAGTATTTTTACTTATAGAACGAACTGCTCTGATAGATCCAGAGCAGTTCTTTTTTATTTACAATATCTTTATCATTTCTTCACTTTTGGCTATATCATCTGGACTAACAAATTCAAGATTTTGTTTTATATCAACTCCAGCATCGTGATAAATCCTTGCTATTAATTCACTACATATGTAAGCATTCGGATTATCGAAATTTAATGAATCTTCAAACTTTTCTTCATCAGCAACTATTCCAATTATTTCTGAAATAGAATTTAATATTAAACTTTGTAGATCATAAGGTCTTGCTATATATTTTGTAGTTTCTCCATTCACAAATGCCTTTAAATCTTCTTTTATTTTTTCTCTTATTATTGTTTTTACTCTTTTATTTCTATGTCTATAAACATCGAAATGCCTAAGTATTTCTAATGGATATTTTGCAATATGAACGCCATTTAGCCATGCAGCCATAATATATCCATTTCCTATATACATTTCTGCGTGCAAATAATCTTGATCAGTTATATTCTTTATTAATTTAGCTATATTTTGTCCCAAAATAGACGCTATAATTTTGTATGTTTTAACTTTCTTTGTTGGCAATAATAAAACATCTCCTATTTCTAATTTCATTTTTCCACCTTCTTTAATCTAAAAAGATATGCTTTCTTTCCTTCGAGATAAACATAATCTTCTATTATATATCCCGGATATTTTATGGTCAAAAGATTTTTTGCATCTTCATAATTGTTATCATATATGATAACATCAATAATCTGATCTTCTTCTTGGTTTAAATACTCCTGAACTTGTGAAGTACTTTGCTCTTGATATTGCAATGTTTTTATTCCAAAAGGTAATAAGAAAGCAAAAATTCCAGCAACTATTACTAACCATACTTTCCAGTCTTTCAAATCCATTATTTCACTCCTTTCTGAAGATTAAGGTAAAATACTATACTTTCAATTATTGTGTCTAATAGATTGTCAGATATTTTTATATGCATTTCTGATAAAGTTTTTTTGGCCAAATTCATTGCAAGTTTTTTCTTTTGTTCTCCATGCAAATTTTTTAAATTTCCAATTTGTTCTACATATTCCACGACATGTGTAACAATTTTTCTGACAATTTTAATTTTGCTCTCCATCTTTTTTGAATGTAGTAATAAATTCCCTAAGAGAAATGCAACACCTACTAATACATACACAATAATTTCCATAATTTCACTCCTTTCTAAAATGTAATAAAAAAAGAGGCTTTCTCAAGCCTCATACTGGAATTTCAAAACCGACATTTTGTAGGTTTTTACAAATTTGTATTCATCATTGTCTAAACGTCTTATCATTTCGCTAATGACCGGAATATTATTCCGGTCACTTTTATTTGGATATTTTTTGCATGTTGGCTGTATAATTTTTAAATTTGCACCCTCCATTTTGGATCCTGCAAAATTCTACTTTTTTTTCTAAGCTAACGGCAGAATCTGCCATTAGCTTTTTATTTTTCGGTAACATTATAATTTTCCAATATATTTTTATACTAAGTGTTATTTTGACCTGACGAAATTATTTTTCCATGTTGAATATTTTTCATTTTCTAACTAAAATCTCTTATTTTTTATATTAATTTCCCTAAAAATGCATACCACATACAATATTTTGCGTTTCCTGATGTTTTTAATACTAAATGTGATAATTTACATATAAAATAAAAAATAACACCCTTACAGAGTGTTATGCGTTTTAAGAAAATATTTCATTTCAATTTCTCATTCTTTAATCGATTATTCTGAAAAAAGTATGTACAACTTTATCAAAAATCACAGGTTCAACTTTAAAAATTGTACTCGGTTTTCTACCAGATAAATTAAAAAAGAAAAGATCATTATATTTTTTATTACCTGCATTGAGTTCTATAAATGCTCGATCCACTGCCTTTATACTTTCTTCCATTTTCTCTCTTGAAACTTCATTTATTATAATTTCTCTTCTGTATCCAAGAAAATCTTTTTCTAACGTATTAAAATTATATTTTTTCTGGTGAAACCATCTATTCCAACCAACACAAGCAATTAGATATTTTTCAAAAAAACTACAACTTTCAGCTTCTCCCATAACTGCGATAATAAGCTTTGCTCTATAATCTTCCCAATTCATTTACATCACCTCTGAAAAACCTTGTATAATAAAATTATGATCGTAATTACATTTGTACCTATTAACCCCAATACCCATTTTCCAACCGAACTATAAAACCATTGACTTGCTTTTTTGGGAATAAGACCATTATGAAGTTCTCCGTCTATTCCATCTATTTTATTTTCTAATTTATCGAAACGCTCATTTATTATTTTTAATATTGTTTCTTGAATTGCATCCTGTTGCATTCTATCTTTCATTTCTTTTTCAAGTTGCTCTATTCTTTTTTCGTAAGGACAATTTTCATAATGCATAGTTTCACCTCGCTAAAACTTCTATTTTTTGCGTTTTGTTTGCAAACAATCTTATTTTAAACATTCCTCTTGCTGTCGGTGCAAGTAACTTTTGCACCGCATATTTTTCATCTGTCCAAGATGGAACAGTTATACCAACTATGTCTTTTTTTCTGATTTTTTTATTTTTCGAATCATATTCAAATATAGAGAATTTATGCATTTCTGGAATATGAGTATGTCCTGTTAGGTAAATATCTACTCCGGATATTACATCAAAAAAATAACGATGTTGCCTCATACTTCTTTCAGGAAATCTTCCGCCTGAAGAACCATGATGACAAGCTATTTTGTAATTAATTCTGTTTTTTTGTCCAACTAATTTTTTACCATTTTTTAAATTAATATCTATAACCATAAGATCATCTGTATAAGGTATGTTTTTTTCTTGACATAATAATGCTATTGGATCAACACCAACTTTTCTCCATGTTCTTCTTTCATGGTTCCCTCCTACCACTCCTAGTATTCTATCTTTGAATTTGTCAAATAAACTACTAATTTGCTTCAATGTACCTTGTGGGTTATCTTTTTGCGAATACACGTCTCCTAAAGAATTAACTATTGCATTATCAATGAGATCACCAAGAAATATGATTTTACCTTCTTCTTTTTCTAATGCTTTTATTACATCATGGATATCAGAGTTTTCACTTCCAATATGAAGATCACCAACTGGAATAATATCAATAAAATCTTTTTTATATTCATATGTTGCAACTTCCAAAATTCCACCTCCATATAAAAAAAAGAACCCCGAAGGGTTCTTTAATTATGATTATTTTGCTTTTGTAACTCTTTAATTTGTTTTTTTAGATTTTCATTTTCTGCTAATAATTCATTCAAAAATTCTATAATTTCCTCCATATGCATATTCATAGCCATAACCTTGATTTGAATTTTGTCTTTCTTATTCATACTGCACCTCCTTATAATTATGTTGGTAATAAGCTCCAACTTCCGTAAATTCCAGTGTTTGGTATAACATATGTTGTATCTCCAGTTTTTATAAAAAAGCGAGTTCCCCATGAGAAAGAATCACCTATAGAAATTCCTGGATCCGCAGCTGGTTTTGATGAAAAAGTCCAATGTTTATTTAGTTTCGTCCAATAATTTTTTGTTCTAAGTTTTATATCTCCTAAAGATGAATTGTAATATAATTGCCCATTTTCACTTGTTGTTGGGTCTGAAGTTATATTGTTCTGTAATTTTATTCCTTCATCTTTTTTTACTTCAAACCACAAAGGTGACGGAGTATCATTATTTAAATCTGAAAAAGAATATACTTTAAATGAAGTTAAATTTAAAAAAATTGTAGGTATCCACTGATTTATGTTTTCATACCAGTCAATAATTCTAATTTTTGCTTGAATTGGGTTTTCTAATCTAAATTCTGCTAACATATTTACATAGTCCGCACTATCAAATATTTCTTGTCTAAAAACTGTTTTATTAGTTTCGAATAACAAACTACTTCTTAATCTTTGTGTGTTAATATTATTTTCAAATGTTATCGAATTCCAACCAGTATAATTACTATCAAATAAATTTATATTTGAATCGACAAAATGTATTTCCCCTTTTTCACTACTCAATTTTAGTGTTGCTCCTACTATTTCTAAATTTATTCCATCGTATTTAAAATAATTAGTGTCATTTGTTCCATCATATCCTAATTGTAACGTCCCATTTGTCAAATCTAATTTTGTAGTTCCTGTAGAATTTTGCAAAACTCCTGTATTTAATGTGCCTACATTTGCCGTAATTGCCGATAATTCACTAACATTTAAATGATTTGCATATATTTTATCTGCTACCATCAAATCACCAATTATACTTCCCGCTGGCGCATTTTCTGGCGTTAGTGTGATTGTTGGTGCAAGATTAACTTCTGTATATCCAACTGGCATAATTTGATTAATTTCATCTACAAGACTATTTGTAAAATAAGCAATAGCACCTTTTGGAAGTCCGAAAGCTGGTTGCATTATTAATTTATCCGCTGTAATGCTTCCTGCTTCTATTCTATCCGCATCCAAAAAACCTGTCGTAATTTTACTCGCATTTAAATTTGCTATTTTTGCATCATCTACTGCTAAATCCGCTATTTTTGCATTTGTAATTGCTGCATTTTGTATTTTCGCTTCTGCAATTGCAGCATCTGCGATATGTGCTTCTTGTATTATTCCAATTTTTATATTAGCTGTATTTGTAATTATCTCATTTGTTCCTATTTTATCCGCTGTGATCGCACCTGCCGCTATTTCATTTGCAGTTATTGCGTTAGCTGCAACCTTTCCCGCCGTTATAGCTCCTGTTGCGATTTTATCTGAAGTTATAGCACTTGCTGCTATTTTTTCTGCAGTTACCGCACTTACAGAAATTTTATCCGCTGTAACAGCTCCTACTGCTATTTTATTAGCTGTTATTGCACTTGTTGCTATTTCATTTGCTGTTATTGCTCCAGCTGCTATTTTTGCTGTTGTAATTGCTCCTGTTGCTATCTTTTCTGCTAATATAGCTCCTGTTGCTATCTTTTCCGCTATTACTGCCCCTACTGAAATTTTTTCTGCTGTAATTGCATCTGTTTGAATATGCGTTGCTGTTATAGAATTCGCAGCAATTTCATTTGCTGTTACTGCTCCAGCTGCTATTTTTGCCGTTGTTATAGCTCCTGCAATTATTTTATCAGAAGATATAGAATTCGCTTGAAGTTTTGGCGTAGAAATAGAATTATCAGCTATTTTAGTTTCTGTTATTGTTCCGTTTGGTATATTATCTTCTACTACTTGAATAATACTTTTTAGATTTACATAATCATACCCAACCGGTTTTATATTATTCACATCATCAAGCAAAGATGTAGTCCAATACCCTATTGCACCTGCTGGTAATGCTATTGCTTTGTATGAAAGTTTTTCATTCAATTCCGGTATTGTGTTATTATTCAAATCATCAATTTGTATTTGATTATTAGATATATCATTTTGCAAGGTTGGTATTGTTGTATTATTCAAGCTATCTATATCTGTTCTATTATTTTGTATATCAGTCTGTAGATTTGGTATTGTGCTATTATTCAAAGTTGCAATATCTGTTGCGTTTTGATTTATTGCATTTTCTGCATCTGTAAGTCTTTGGCTTTCTAAATCTGAATCATACACTTTTGCTGTAGTTCCACTAACTGCTGCACTCCATGCACTAATATTTCCACTTTCGTCAATTGCTCTTATCCTAAAATAATAAGTAGTGTTTGTATTTCCAGCATAAACAAAATTAGTTGCCGAAATTTTGATATTTTCAACATTCAATGTAAAAGTATTATCGGTTGCAACTTGTAACTCATATTCTTTGAAATCATCTTCTGTGTTTTCATTCCACTTTAATTGTATTTTTTGAAATAATCCAGTTGCAATTAAACCTGTTGGTATTGCTGGCGGCATTTCATCTTTTGCGCTTGTTATTTGTTGCACTGCACTCCATACCGATTTTTTTCCTTCTGCATCTAATGCTCTAACTTTTGCGTAAACTGTTTTATTACCTGCTACTTCAAACTTCACAAGAGTTTCTGATGTTTTGATATAATTCCAATCAATACCGTCGTAACTCCAAGCCAATTCGTAACCTATAAGATCCGTTTCTGTATTTGCATCCCATGATGCTTTTATAAAGCTTAATCCATTTTCATTAATTGTAGATAATGCAAGATTCGTAGGTGCTGAGGGTTCTGCTCTATCCAAAAAGTTTGTTCTGTCATCTACTGCTTGCGTTTGAGCCTGAAGCTTTTGCACTGCCCCAGAAATTTCTTCTACAGTCTTTACAACATTAGGTTTTTGTATTTCTTTTGAAACTATTTGTTGTGTTATTTCTTTGTTTGATATATCAAAGTTTATATTTTTCCATTCTACGACATTCAATTTCGTTTCGAATTTGTTTGCTTCAAGTGAATGTTCCACTTTGTCGATAATGAAAACACCGCTTGAAATACCTTTTGCAGCAATAGAAAGATTAACAAGATTTCCAGCAAAAACGTCAGGGTAAAATTCATTCATTTGTAGATTAAAGTTAATTTCTTTACTCAAATTATTTTCTACTACATCAGCGACATTTGAAAGCATTGCCTCAGATGAATAATGAGATTTTAAACTGATTTCCGCATCAGGTTCATTTGTAAGGTTAGGTCTTATTACATTATTTAAGCTTATTTTTTTGATTGGTATTGCATTAAATTTAACGTGTGCTATTCTATAACTTACAGTCGATGAAAGATTTGTTATTTTTAAAATTAACTTGTCTGGATATGCGGTTAATTCATCTAATCTAATTAATCCATTATCACTTCCAGCTGTGAAAGCTTCTCCATCTGAAACCAAAGTTTCGCCTTGATATACTGTTAAAAATACTGTTGTATCAGGGTTTTTGATATAATCGCTCGTATATTCAAGCTCAAATCTTCCTTGTTTTGTTGCTGCAATTATCGCATTATCTCCTTGCAAGTCTGTATCAATTACCGCTTCGGTTATTGCTCCTATTTCAAAACCTTCACTTTCTAATTTTATTCTGTTATATTTTTTTTGATTTGAAAGATTATAATTTTTGAAATCTTCCTGGTTAATTGTTATAACAGGACTTGGCTCAATAAAGTTTTCAATTCTTGTTCTGTATATTACTTTTCCCTCTGGTGTTGTGCTTATTCTCCCCGCCGTTGCTTCTACTATTTTTTGTATAACTTGCCAATACGTTCTATCTTTTTCTGCAATAAATACATCGAATACAGTCGTTAAACTTTGCAAATCTTGATAGCTAGTATCTAATCCACATCTATTAAGTAAATCAGAGATTATAGCGTTTGGTGTCATTTGTGTGTAAAGTAACGGATATTCTATTTTCTTTTGTGTTGTTATCCATAATATATCCTTTAATTCTATTTTCGCTTTTTTATGTTTTTCTTTTATAGCCCTTTGTGTTTTCCAACCGTGAAAAATCGGTATTTGAATTGTATTTATTCCATCGGTTACTTCAACTAATATTTTAACTTCCCATACTTTATTTAAATATCCATCATTTATTGTGCCGTTTATTTTTCCGACCACTGGGTCAAATGCGTCATTATATTGTGTGGAAGTAAAAGCGTTATTCTCATTTTTTACCGTTATTGTTGTTGTATCTATTACCGCATTATTAAGTAATTGTATTTTGTTATTTGTTTTTACATTTTGCACGTAATCGCTCAAATCATACCAATTTACGCCGTCAATCTTTGCGTAAAACAATATTTTTTTGTATTTTGTTTTGTGTCTGTAGTAACTTAGAAAATTTGTATCTATATTAAGTGCTTCAAACATTTATTTCACCTCACTTGAAAGGGAGCAAAAGCCCCCTAAAATTAGATTATAGGTAATTTCGCTGGGACTGAGAAAGGTTTTTTGGCATTATATAGTTCTTGGATGAATGCATCAGTCCAAATGTTAGCGTCGTAGTTGCCGATGTAAATATTAGAATATAAACCATTACCAAGATAATAATTTTCAGAATAATAACCAAGATATCCAATAAATAATTTAGAAGGAGTAAAATCAATAGTCACATTCATAGTAAGTTTCAAAATACCATTAATATACACTTTGCTAACAAAACCATCATAAGTCCAAATATAGTTAACATATTCAGTGATAGAAAAATCTCGTGTAAAATATACGCCTTGTGTTGTGCCATTAGCAAAATGAACATAATTTGATAATAAAGTAGGGTTATTCAAAACTTCAAAACGAGCGGTTGGACTAGTGCCATCGCCACCATATAACCCAAATATACGTTTATACAATGATGACGATGTTGATAAAGAACCTGGAGTCATTTTTGCTGTTGCCATAATTACAAATTTGTCATAATTAAATGGTATTATAAATCTGCCATCCGCTCTCGTTCCATCCACGAACGAGGTTGCGAAGGGTTTTTTTTCTAATTGTGGCATTGCAAAATGATATATTATTTCTTGTGTATTAGTAGCTACTGGTTGATAAATCAAAAACATACAAGTATCATCAGTTGTGAATTGATAATTCAATTCTGCTCGTGTCCATTCTGTATTTGTAAGCGCAATGTTCTTATATTGTGTTCCAAAAATAGCTTGCCTAAAATATAGTGCAAAACTTCTATCTCCTGAAATTTTCTTGTAATAAATAGTCCCTGTAAAATTTTCATTGATTAAATGTGTAAAAGTTTGATATACTGACATCATAGTTCCAACTGGGCATCTGAATTCATAAACAGGCATACCCATATATGTTTCAGGTAACATGGTAATAGTTCCGCCATGACTCATAGTCCATGTCGTTAAATCTGGATTTACCAAATTCGTCGTCCCTTCTTCTACTGCAAAACTTTTCACGCCTTCGAAAGGTATATCGTCAGGTCTAACCGTTACACATAAACTACCGTCTGTGTTATGCACCAATCCATAATCTGTTTTTACTAATCCCATTATTCACCACCACCGATACTTATTTCTTTTGGTAATTCTGTGCTTGCTAAAGCAATGTTATTCAATATTTCCATTTTCTTTTCTTCATACATAGTCTTTAAAATCTGCGGTATTATATTTTTAAACAACAAATCAAATTCACTTTCAAATATAAATTGTTCGTATTCATACATTATTTTTGTTACTTGTATTTCATTGCCGGCTGCATCAAATTCTGTTACCTCTTCTTGCACTTCTGTAATATTGTAATTGAATACATATTTTACTTTCACTTTTCCTTTTCTAACATCATCCATAACACTTATAATTTGTATTTCGCTTGGTCTTGTTTCACTTTTTGCCATATTTTCACCTCCATAATTAAATAAAAAAAGAGC
>NZ_FQUI01000005.1:0-42793 GCF_900129175.1 Marinitoga hydrogenitolerans DSM 16785 | reverse complement strand
TTGTTTTTTTATCTATTTTGTTCATTTTTATTTTCCTCTTTTTGTTCTTTTTTATTTTACCATTTACACCTAACATCATCCATAACACTTATAATTTGTATTTCGCTTGGTCTTGTTTCACTTTTTGCCATATTTTCACCTCCATAATTAAATAAAAAAAGAGCCGATTAAGGCTCTTCTTTATTCTAAATTCTTCAATAACTTTAATAACTGTTCTTTAAACTCTCCCAATTTTATTGGAGTTAGCTCAATTGTAATTCTTTTCTTTTCATATACTTTTTTCTTTTTATGATTTGCTTTAAATTTAATATTTTTTTCCACATATATTTCTGTTTGATATTTATCATCAATTATATTACCTATTATCACATTAGTATCATCATTTATTGCCTTTTTGTCATACGGTCCTTTATTTTGTATTCTAGCCTCATAATGCGCAATAGAGTTTCTAACATATTTCAAATTAGGAAATATTTTATTAATTCTTTTTAAAAAATTTTTTATATTACTTTTTTTGTTAGTATACTTTCTTATTTCATCTGTTATTTTCACACACATGTCTAATTTAACAAAATAATTCTCCGCATAATAAAAAGGGATAGAATATTGACGTAAGTAAGAATATTCGCGTTCATTAATTTTTTCTTTTACTAACCAATACATTTCCAATGAATAAGCAGCTTGGTTATACTGAGTGATTATTGCTGAAATAAGTGTATTTAATTCAAACTTACTATAAAAAACATATTCATATTCATTATTATTAATATAATAATTTTTCATAAAATCCCTCCTTGCGATAATTATACCGCAAAAGAAGGGATTTTTTATGCAAATTTAATTTGTCCTTCATTATATAATTCTTGTATTGTCTCTGCTAAAAATTCTTTGAATGTTTGTTTGTGATCCAAAATAAAACTATCTGCAGCGTTCAAAGTAATATAATTATTAACTGTTTCCGGACCGCTTCTTTGAACTGTTGAAGTATATTGACTTTGGTAAGAATTTTCTACATTTTGTTCCACATTCATATCTACTTTTGCTATTTTTTCATTTGCTTCTTTCATTATTGCATTCATACTTTTTACTGCTCTTTTTCCAATATTTACTGTTCCAAAAGTTAAACCTCGAACCACATCTGAAACCACATTGTATAACCAATTAAACGCATTAGCAACCATCCCAAAAATAACGTAAAATCCTCTTCCGATAGGAACGAGCACTGCGTTATATATCCATGTCAAAATTGCTCCAAATGCTTGAAGACCTGCAAAAAGCGGATTAAGTAATGGCACAAGTAATGTTCCTAACATCTGCCCGAAAGCTTTAAGGATATTTACAAACGGTTGTAATGCTCCATTTATTAATGGACCTAATACTGCCATTAATGCTTCAATTATTGTATTAATAGGGTTAAGAATAGCAACAACATTTCCGAGACTCATAAGTGATTGAACTATAGGTCCGAACATTTGCCCAAATAACCCTGTTATACCGCTGAAAATTCCTTTTAGTCCATTCAATATTGGATCAAAAACAGGACCTAAACTTATTTGACTGCCGAGATTTCCTAATGCATTACCAGCTCCAGACATAGCACCGCCAATAGCTCGTCCTGCAGAATTTACCTGTTTTTTTGTCCAATTTGCAATACTTTGTGCCCATGGAGTTTTTGCAATTCCATCAGCAACTAAACTACCTATATTCCTTATACTTCCTGTTAAAACATCAAATCCGCCTTTGAATATTTGGAATAAGTTTCCTGCTTGTTTTTTCTCAAAATCATAATAGGCTTTTGTTTCAGGATATAAAGATTGAAATAATTGTAGATTTTCGTTTAAAATTTGTATTAATGTTTTTTGTTTTTCTTCTTGCTTTTGTTCAGTATTGAATATGCTATCTAAAGCTTGTTTTATTGTTTCTGATTCACTCTCTGCACTCTCTTTAAAATTAACAACATAATTTAAGAGTTCAAGTACTGTATCTTTTGTAATGGTTATATCACCGCTTATATTTGTATTTCCTGTTCCGGAGAAGTATTTTATTATTGCATCTACAGCTCCACCTTCTGCATATCCTTTTCTTTTCTTTTCAAGTAATGCAACTAATTCAGGATGTTCTTTTACCATCCAAGCTGGAATTACATACTCTCCTTTATGAACTACTCCTGCAACATCATATTTCCCTCCACTACCTGTATATCCACCTGTTGCAAAACCAACTCCCATAAGAGCATATTTTAAAGCTTGCTCAAGAAAAACTCCTGAAAGAGTTGTTGACGTTAAAACACCTGCTCCTATACTACCAAAAATTCCTGCCATTCTTAATGCGTATTGAGTTGTAGATAAAGGCATATCCCCTTTTAATGTTGTTGTTAAATTAGCAGAATTAGTTAATTTAGCTGTTGTATCTCCTGTTATTATATAAGGATTTTCTTTAATTGTTTTATCTGCTTCGGGATTTACCGGTTTTTCTTCCAATTCATTTTTCCCTTTTATTAAATCTATTGTGAATTGTATTGTCTTTTTCCAAGCGTTTTTAATCAAATCTTGAAAGAAATTCCAAATTTTCATTGATTTTTTTGCAAATGCAAAATTTATTTCTAAAAGTATTTGTTTTGTGTTTTTAGTTATCCAATCATACATGTTTTTATAAATTAAAATAAATGCTAGTGTGATATTTAAAGCATTTTCCAAAATCCATTTTGGCAAATTACCAATATTTGCTATAAAATATAAAACAACTTCTTTCATGCCGTTTAATATCCATTTTGCTATATTGGCTGTGTTTTGTATATATTCTAAGGATATTTTCATTACTTGTTCTCCAGCCCAAACTATTTTTTGAGTTGTATTTTGAAGAACCACTTTTATTTGTCTTGTACCTTCTAAAAACCAGCCCCAAAGCTTTATTGCACCCGAAATTAAATTTATTTTTATGTTTTTATATGTTTCATAAAACCAATCCCAAAGTTTTAAAGTGCCTTGTAAAACATTCAATTTTATTATTTTTATCGCATTGACGAACCAGTCCCACAAATTTATTGTTCCAGAAATTAAAAAAACTTTTATTGTTTGAATTTTATCTACAAACCAGCTCCAAAGTTTTATTACTCCTTGTTTTACGTTAATTAAAATTTCTTGTGTTTTTTCCTTAAACCAACTCCAAAGTGCAAAACCTGCATTTATTGCGAAAATACCAATTTGTCTTACTCCTGTTTTAAACCAATCCCATAATTTTTCTGCACTACCCTTTACAAGATTTATCGTTATATCAAATGTTCTTTTTCCTATTTCTTTGAAAAGTCCTAAAAACCAATTTATAAATCCTGATTCTTTAATTTTCTTAAATTGTTCACCAATCCAATTGACCATATCACCAAACGCCTTGAATATTGTTTGTAAAACTTTCATCCTTTCTGCTTTTTCTAAATTAGCAAACCAAGTACCAAATGCGATTAGAAGCCACGTAAAAGGATTAGAAAGAGAACTTATAATACTTCCTAATTTACTCATGACGTTGATTATCATATTGAATATTACGACTGCTACTAATAATCTTGTTATTGCACTTATAAGTTTAACAAATTTTTCCTTATTTTCACTGATCCATCTGTTTAATCCTTGAAACCATATAATTGTTTTCTGAATCCATTGTATTAACGTTCCTTTAAATGCATTATATATGCTCTGTTTTAGATTATCTAATACTACAAATAATTTCCTTAACTGAAATTCCAAAGTAGATGTTTGTTTTATATACATTTCATTCAATGCGGAAACATCATCTGTAACCGAGTTTGTTATATTCTTTAAATCATCAAAATTATTAACAAGATTTACAATCGCCTGTCTTGCTGTATCTGAAAGTTGTAATTGATTTATGAATTCAGCTACTTCTTTATTTGTTTTTCCTCTCAATTGATTGTGTAATTGTTCTATAACATTTACAAAACCTATAAATTTACCATCTTTATAAAGTTTTATTCCTGCTTTTGTTAATTGATCTGATTTTTGTGTCAATTCATCATAAGCATTTTGTAATGCATTAGCTGCCTGAGATGCATCCGGCATATATTTTGTCAAAGTCGCAAATGTTGCTGTTGCTGTTTTCCAATTTTCACCTAAACTTCTTGCAGAAGCAGAAATTTCAGGTATATATTGTGCTAATTGTTCATAATTTAAAAGTCCATATTTCACTGCCTGAAATTGTACTGCAAAAACTTTTTCTAAATCTTGTATTGAAAGACCAAAACCTTTTATTTGCTTTATTGCACCTTCAAAGGCTATATTTATATCCGCTCCACCTGCAACTGAAGCTTTAGCAACTTGTTCTAATACTATAGGAACATCTTTTAGTGCTATCCCTGCACTTCCTAATGTATATGTAGCATCCCACATATTTTTTAAAGATATTCCATATTTTTTTGATATTTTAGCCACTTTATTTCCAAGTTGTTCTTCAAATGTTTTTCCCGCTACTCCAAACATTGTAGAAGCGTTTGCCATAGCCTTTTCTGTATCTTTTCCAAAAGCAACTATTGCTGTACCTGTTGCAGTTATTGCTCCTAAAGCATATTTTGCATATTTGGTTATTTCATTCATTGAGTTTCTAAATTGTTGAAAACTTCTACCAGCTTTTTGAGTCGCATTTTCTAATTTATTCATTGCTCCTGTAACTGAGTTTAAGGCTTTAGAAGCATAATCTTTAGCTTGTAATAATATGCTTAATTCTGCGGTATTAGCCACATTTATCACCGCCTTTTATTATTTTCTTCATTAATTTTTCCAATTAAAACCTTTCTATATATATTAAGAAAATACATATATTTAGCATTTTGATCAAGATATCCTCCAGCTTCGGGATAATTTATAATATTCCCTCTATGATCAAAAATGTTATTTTTTGCAATTAAACATTGTTTTAAATGTTCTATTTCTTTTTCTTTGAACCCTGTAAATATTATCTTATCTGATATAAAAGTCGATTTTATAAACAATTCTAATTGTTTTTCATTTATATTAGTTATTGTTAAATATCCTTCAATTGCTTTATTTAAGATTTTTTTTAGTATCCACGGTTTTAGTTGCAAAATATTTTTCAAATTCAATTCTTTGTCAAATGTCCAGGAATAAATTAAAAAAGGCAGGGTTTCAACATCTTTACCCTGCCTTCTTAAATCAATTGTTCTGATTGTATCTTCTTTAAAAAAAATTAAATTATCATCAAGTTCTAAAAACATCGTTCCCTACCTCATACAATTCTAATAGTTTATTCCAAAGATTTTGCAAAAATTTCGGATGTGTTTTTGTCCTTAAAACCTGCAATGTTGGTTTTTCGTCTTCACTCCAATTTAAAATTAATTTTATTAATAATTCTAAAGGTACTTCTCCCATTTTTTCTGTATCTAATTCAATTTCATTTGTTGCTGCGTTCATTTTAATAGTCTTTGGTTTTATAGACTTTTTTATCTCTTCTATCAAATAAAAATTAGGTTCTGATTTAATTTCAACCCAAAAATTAGTTTTTTTATTTGAAATATTTAACTTCTCATCGAAATATATTTTTTCTGTTTTTTCGTTATCAATAAAAAATCCCATACTCTCTACCTCCAATCTAATATGTTCCTGTTGTATTTTGATAATCTGAAATCACAATTATATCTCCTGAAGTTGGAATTAATGCTGTAAAGTTTGCTTTAATCATTATTTTTTCTGCTCCACTGATATCATGTGTCATTTCACTGAAATTTACTCTTGGTAAGAATATTTCCAATTTTTCTCCTGTTGTTTTTTCTAATTTAATTCCTAATTGAGCATCTTGAAAATTTTTGAATTTTGTATATTCTCCAGAAATAACACTTGCATCAAATATAATGTCAAGACTTCCAGTTATTTCAAGATTACCTGCTTCTAATGTTTTCCTTTTTCCTGTTCCGTCAAGTCTGTAGTCATCTGTATCTAAATTGTTTGCAATATTAAGTTCAATACTTGAATATAAATCTGTAGGTGTAACAAATTCGTCTGTATATAATATTAATTCTTTGAAGAAAAACGGTTGTGGATCTACATCGACTATAGTTCCTTGTGTTGCTGCTCCAATCACTTCTTCTTTACCAACTAAATCTAAACTGATTGAAGGTATTGAACCAACCGCACCACTAAACTTTAATGAATTTACTTTCATTCCCAAATATTTCATCTTCTGTCCAAAATGATCTACTTGTACCGTTGCACTTGGTATATCTGCCGTTAAATCAATAGGAGTTATTTTTGTATATTCATCTCCACTTGAAGGTGTGGAATCAGGGTCCATTAACACTGATTTACCTAACGCAAGATAAAATGCTAATCCACTTGCTGTTGGGTATGCTTCTAATTCCAAAGAACCTTCTGCTCCTTCTTTCGTCGGAACCAATGATTTTGTTCCTCTTATTCCAAGTAATGCCTCAGATTTTGCAGTTTCTATTTTGTGGTTAATGCTTTCACTTTTAAAAGGTAATTTATATTTCACTGTTGCTTCTGTTGCAAAACTACTTTCTATTCCAAGTAATACACTTGATTTTGCACCTGTATATGCCATTTATCTCACCTCGCTTTATATTGTTTCTGGAATTACAAATTCTATAACCGAAATATTATTTTCATCATCAATTGAATATTCTATATTTTCAATTTCATCAAAATTAGAATAAATCAATTTTGCAATATTTATAGTAATATCTTTCAAATTTGTTTTGCTGGTTTTATATATAATCTGAAATTGATGAAATATTCTATATCTATTAGAAGTTAAAGGAGTTATACTTCCTTTTATTTCTCTAACTGAACATGCATTATTTAACAATCTATCAAACTCTACAACTTTATAACCATTATTAGCTAATAATGTTTTTATTTCGGTAATCATTTTTTATTCCTCCAAATATTTAAGTATTAATCTTTTTATAGTTTCAAGATGTTCTTTTCTAACATGCATAAACGGACGTTTTGGTATTTTTCTTGTTCCCGTTTGATGATAAACACCATATTTAACTCCTGTATAGACTCTTGCTGTGTATTTTGTATATGAAGTATTAAATGATTTCTTTAACCTTCCGGTATCAACCAAAATCGGATAAGAAGTACCTTTTTCCTTTTGTTTTCTTTTTTTTGTCTTTCTTGATAAATCTTTCCATTTTTTCTGTTCTGTACCTTGATCGTCAAAATTCTTTAAAATTGATTGTTTCATAATGAGGGCTGTATCTTTCATTACTGGAGTTAAATCATTTGTTTTTCTCTTTAATTCACTAAGTTTCTTTTTCAACTCTTTATCATTAATTATTATTTTCATATTACCACTTCTCTAATTCATCATTAGTAAAAACTTGTGATGCTGAAGAATATGAAATTTTCCCTGCACTTGATGTTTTTTGTTTTTCTCTTTGAGAAATTGCAACATTAAAACTTTCTTGAATCATTTGTGCTTCTTCAATTTTTCCAGCATTTAAATATAGTTCTTTTTTTACATAATTTCTGATCATTTCATCTTTAAAATTTTCATCAAAATCTAAAAATATTGCATTTATAAAATTTGTAGCATTGTCAATTAATTCTTGTAATACTTCATCTGTTGTATTTACATCATCTGATGCAAGTTGATCAAGAATTTCATCAGGCATTATTTTTTTTATATTATCTATCGTGACCATATATAATCACCTCGCTCATCAAAAAGAGCCCCGAAGGGCTCATTTATCATGAAATAGTTACATTGAATACTTTTAAAGCTTCAGAATTAATTAAATAAGGTAAAGGTCTTGACATTACATATAAGGCTTTTTCTGTACCTTCATTAATAATCTTTTCCCATGATAAAACGTCAGTCATAATAGGATTTCCATTTGGTTGAACATCAAATTGAACAATAGCTCCATATGATAACCTAAATGCCTGCGAAGATAAGACTATCAATGTACCGTCTGGAATATATTTTTTTGCTGTCCCATCGTTATATTCTCCCATATATACATACATTTGAGGTAAATTTACTGCTTCAAAACTTCTTCTTACTAATGCATCTTCATTTTGCATTTGTGCTCTTGCTAAACTCCATTCCTGTTTTTTAATTAAATCTTTTACTTGCGTGTTGTCAAACAAAGCTTTTTCTACATCTTTTGACATTATAATCATATCTGGAACAAATCCGCTCTTTCTTATTGCATCTGTAGCATCGATTAAATCATTATATATTTTTGTTGTTGAACTTAAAGTATATGCTTGTGGAGTAACATTATTAAAAGAAACTTCATATTTTCTTTTGCCATCATTATAGGATAATTTTCCTTCAGAGATTATTTGCGCAAACATTTGTTCAATTCTTCTTTGGACTCTTCTTTTTAAACCCTCTATTTTCATAGCTCTAACATATTCTTTGTTGCTTACTACACCATCTGAACCACTAAGAGCTAATACTGCAGGATTTGAATTTGTAAAAATATCATCTTCTGTTAATTTATCATATTCAAAAATTTGTGCTGGATCAATAGCAATTTCCGTTACATTATTTTGCACATTAATGGGTTTTGCAGGATCCCCAATTAATCCTAAATTTGCAATTGTCATACCATAATCTTCTGTTCTTATTGTTACTTTTGGAACTGGACTATACTTTACGTTTTTACCAAGATTTTTAGTTAAAAAATAATTTTCAATTGGGGTTTTTCTATATAACTCTGTTAATAATTTCCAATCAATAGCTCCCATTATTTACACCTCCTAAGCTTGTTCTCTTGATTCTAAGAATATACCAACCTGTCTCAACTGAGCTTTTAAATCTTCTGTTACTGTTACTCCTGCGTCCAACTCATCCTCATATACTACACCAAAGAATATAACCGCTGCCTGAGCAGGAATTTGAGATGCCGCAACATCTTCTGCTAATATTCCAGCAGGCGTGCCAGCTGATAACTTAGCATAGCTTTGATTTGTACTGTTATATTCCACTATAGAGCCTTTAGGTATTGCTGTTGTAACATCTACTGGTACAATAGAAACTTTTCTGTCTAACATACTTATTCACCTCCATGAATAAATTTAATAATTTTTTCAGCTTTTTCTGTTACATTAATTCCATTATTTTCTTCAGACATTTGCTTTTTCTCAATTTTAGGCATACTTTCAAAAATTTCGTTATAAACATCAAATAATTTTTCATCAGACAAAACTTTTTCTTTTGCTTTTTCAATTGTTGCTGGCGTAATTCCTTTTTCTAACCATTCTTTTGCCCATTTTTCAACTTTAGCTTCATGCAATTTTTTAGCTTGTTCTGCTTTTTCCTCTAAAAGTTTTTTGTTTTCATCTTTTAATTTAGTCACTTCTTCACTTAACTCTTTGAGTTCTGCATCTTTTAACTTAATTTGTTCCGTAAAAGTCTTCATTTGATTTTCTAATTCTGCCAACTTTTTCTCAAGTTCCATACTTTCACCTCCATTTAATTTCTCTTTCAACTTAACTATTTCTGACATTAAATCTTCAAAACTGATCTTTTTCATTTCTGGATGTGCAGGTTTATTTGTTAATGCAACCCCAATAAATACAGCCCCAACATTTTTATTTGTCTTTTTATCCCTGTATTCTTCAACGTATTCTGCTGACAAATATTCAAACTTTCTTTCTTCTAAAAGCTTTGCCCCTTCGTCAGTTAATTCAACTTCTATCCATAATCCATCATCTCTAACTTCCATATTTACTACTTCTCCATATTTTCCTAATTCATCAATATGCGATATATTGACTGGTGGATTATATGAAGGAATGTTATCTTTAAAATTTTTTACCATTTGTTCTGCTAAATCTTTAGTAATGCTTATCTTTCCGTATCTTGGATCATAAAATTCCGAAAGCGGTAAAGCATTATGCCAAAATCTTTTTTTTGCTTCCTTAAACTTTGTAACTCTAAGCATTAAAGTTGCCTCCTTTCATAAAAAAATAAACCCTATGAAAGGGTTTATAGTCTATTTAATATTTCTCTTATCACATTTACATCATAATCACGAGTTTTTGGTTTTGGTAATTGTTCTGTTTTTTGCAAAAACTCTAAATTACTTTTAGGTATATTTTCTTTTTTAACAGGCATTTCTTTGTCATAAATAGTTACCATTCTTAAAAAACTTCTACAATTTACATGTAATGGAGGTGTATTCCTTGCTAATTTATCTTTATCATTTTTATCAATATACATTCCCCATCTTGAACTACATATTTCGCTGGTTCTTTTATCTAATATTGCTTCAAATTGATAACCAATAACAACATCAGATGCATAACTTTCTTCCAATGCTCCTACATTATAACCTCTTGTAGCTTCTGTCCTCGCAATTGCTTTTATTCTATGTTTAGAAAATTTTTCAAGTCCTGATTTAATATATTTTGTTGCTTCAGTTTCGCTCATACCTTCTTCTATTGTTTTTCTAACTAATTCTGTTGCTTTTTTTATAGTATCTTCAACTTCAATATTAGCAAGTTTAAGAGAATATTCCCTAAAGTATTCAAGAATATATTCATTAGGTTTAAAAAATTTTTCCATAGCTTCTTTTGCTGTATATTTTCGTTTAACTAATTTCATTATTAATTCTTTATCTCTAATAAATACAGAAAATATTTCTCTATAATCACTCCATTCTTCAAATGTTTTTTTCTTTTTCAATTTAGGCAATAACGCTCCAACAACACTCATTTTTCCATGTATATATCCACTCAACAATCCAATATAAAATGCATTTGCTAAAGAGCTTACGTCTATATAATCAAAATTGCCTGTGATTTGATTTATAGTCGTTTCTCTTATGTTTTTGAAGCTTTTCCTTGATAAATTCATTATTCTATTTTCAATTCTAGTTAAACTTTGAGCTATAGTCCTAATTCCAGTCATCAGCCTCATCTACCTTTGATATTTCTGCATTTTTAGGGAATTTGAATAAATCTCTGATCCAATCATTATCTTCTATTGGATCAACTATTCCAGTATTTATTAATGTATTTACAACTTGGGCTAATTTAGTTCTTTCATCATTTGAAGGCTGTTCTGCTTCCAAAAATCTGCCATATGATTTCACATCAGCAAAATTATATTCAATCATCTTAGCAACAACTGAATCAATTAAATTTTCAGAATAATATTTAGCCATTTTTCTTACTGAAGATAAAAAGAGATCCATATGAACTTTACCTAATGAATAACTTCCAACATTTTGAGTTCCTGCTAATAATTGAGGTAATAATAACCCTCTATATATAAGCATATTTGTATATTCTATTGATTTTTCAAACGAATCTGCTATTGTACTTTTTGGTTCTAATAGTTCAATTTCAGTCTCTGGATCCGTTGCAATTACTCCCTGCGACCATATAGATTTCAACGCATTTAATAACTCTTCTGTATCTCCTAAAGTTTTCCCGTGAGCTATTGGCATAGCATATCTTTCCATTGCTATTGCCCAGAATTTAAACATTATACTTTTAAATTTCCAAGCACGATATATTTTTTCCAATTCGGTTTTCCCATACAATTCTCTTTGATTTAATCTAAATATAAAACATTTTTCTACCGGTATTTCAATATTTTTATTAGATGTTTTTTGTATAATTTTAATTATTTCTCCATCGCTAAGATAAAAACTTATAGTTGATGGATCCAATGGTATTATTTTCTTTAAATATAATTTGTTGTTTTTCAATTCCCATACTAATTCAGAAACAGAAAAGCCATATGCAATAGCATCTGTTAAAATTCTTTCTGATATAACTTCTAAAGAAATATCTAAGTTTTCAAAGTTTGTATTAACAAAGGCATTTTTCTCTTCATCTTCATGAACATATTCGCCAATGAAATTTATTATATTTTTCGTCAAAAAATTTAACGCAGAAGATATAGTTTCATCTCTAAGCATGTTTTTTATAGTATCATTATCTAAATCAGGTATATTCATTATTTCACTAACATCTTGTCTTAATGCTGCCCAAGTTGTTGCTATTTGTTTAGTCAATTCTTCTTTTTTGACTTCCATTCTATCACCTCAAATCATATTTTCCTGTTTTAACAATTCCTCCAACATTTAAAAATTCAAAAATATATGCAATGGTATCTACAATATCATCATGTTTTCCATTTGGAAAACTTATTAATTGTTCTTCAAGCAATGATAATTTATTCAAATGCCTTAAAATAAAAACTTTATTATTTTCAAAATGCGGTGTTATTCTCATTGCGCGTGTAACTTTATCTGTTACCGGTTTTAAAGATTTAACAGGGATTACAGTTTTTGCTTTAAAATACTGTGTTAATGCAGCTTGATATTGAATCGACTCAATCCCTATTCTTAATGGTTTCCATTTGTTATAGTAAAACTGTATTTGTTCTATTTGTTGCGGAAAATCAATATGATCAACATATAAATCTAAAATAAATACATTCTTATTTTTGTCGATACCAAAAGTTAAAATAACAGAATAATCTGAATTTTCTTTTTTAGAAATAGCCAAATCAACAGTTTGATATATTCTTAATCCTTTTGGATAATTATCTACATATTGCAACCATTCTTTTTTAAATATATTTCCGTCTAAAGCTGTAGGATGTTGTTGATATAATGAGAGCCATTCGTATGTCCCTATATCTTTCTTTATTCGCATTAATTCTTCATACGAATATCTTTCTGGCCAAAGCGGTTCTCCCTTTTTTCTACCCAATATGTCATTTTCTTCTGCAATAGCTGGTAATTCTATTATGTCCCACTCTTCTTTTTGTTCTGCTAACAATCTTCCTGCTAAATCATTTTCATGCCATCGAGTTAAAACTAATATTATAGATGAATTAGGATAAGCCCTTGTCCTAAAAGTTGATCTATACCAATCCCATATTTTATTTCTAATAGTTTCACTATTCGCTTCTTCTCTGTTTTTTATTGGATCATCTATAATTCCAATATGAAACCCTCTTCCTGTTATGGGTCCTCCCACCCCTGCAGCCATTAATCCACCACGAGTATTTTCTATTCCCCAGTGTTGCACAGCTTGAGTTCTTTTATCTAGTTTTACATCAAACAGACTCTCGTGCCTTCTCATTGTTTCTCTTGCAATTCTTGAAAAATCATATGCAAGTTCAGCACTATATGCAGTTATAATTATCTCTTTATTTGGATATTTTCCTAAAAACCATGCGGGAAATTTCTTTGATATTAATTCAGACTTTCCGTGTCTTGGCGGCATGAATACCATAAGTTTTTTTATTTTACCTTGTGCAACTTCTTCTAATTTCTTTGCTAAAAATATTAAATGCTTTCCATCTTTCCAATATCCAGAACCATCATATTTTAAAAAAGCATAAAAATTATTTTTAAAATATCTACTCAGAATCTTGTTTTTGTTTATGTAATATTTTTTCGGCAATTTTACTCACCGCCTCTGGAGATAGCATTTCTGGATCTATTTCTATTAATTCTGTATTATTGTTTTCGTTTTTAGTAATTTCTGTAGGTTGTCCTTGAAGCAATTGAATCTTATCTATTAAAGTTGCCATCCCTACAATTAAATCTTTGTAATTTGCTTTTTCTGCTTTCTCTTTTAACAATCCTAAACCATAGAATATATTATCCCAAGCTTTTTTTATAAACTCTTCTTTTTTAAGTGTGCGTATGTGTTCAGTATCTTCTTTATTCTTTTCTTTCCACCATTTTTGTAATGTTTTTCTTGAAATGTTTAGTTTTTTCGATACTTTTGTCCAATTTGGATTTCCTGTTTGATGATTTATATTATTTTCCAATTCTACAATTGCTTTCATTTTATCTTCATCTGTATATTTAGTCATCTCACCTCACCTCTCTCATCTCCTCATTTAAAATAAAAATAATCAATATACTAATTTAAATTAGTATAATTCTGATTAGTATAAAAAAACCGGCACTCACTAACACCTTAAAGAGATCAGCACATTTAAATAGCACCGTCTCTTTAAAGCAGGAATGCCGGTAAAATGCCGGATTGTGCCGGTATTTATTTCAAGGAGGGATAATGGTCAGGATAGCAGGATTCGAACCTGCACCTCCACATCCCAAGTGTGGAATGCTACCATTAACACCATATCCTGTCGCAATTATTATAGTGCCGAAGTCTGTCGAAAATTGTCGATGTTTGTCGAAATAATAAAAAAAGGAGCCTGTTAAGGCTCCCCGTAAGTATAGTATCCCATCATAACAAATTATACCATATTCTGTCCGAGAAAGTCAAAAATATACTATATATTGTATTGTAAAATTTTCATTAAGCTTTTTCGTATTAAATCATAAACTGTGCTTTTAGGTAAATTCATTTTTTTAGAAATTTCTCTAATACTTAGTGTTTTATACCTTTTTCCATCTTTTTCAAAATCATGATTGATATAAGCATGGAATAGCGCTATTTTTTCTTTAGTGGTTAAAATACTCATCCATTCATCAATCAATTTTAAAATTACTATAGAATTGACTATATCTTTTGGAATACCGTCCATAATTAAAGTATTAAAATCTTTTACTTTTAATGCTGTAAATGTTTTTACTTTTTGATATTCATCATTTTTAAAAGCCCCTTCAACATGTATTTCTCCATCTTCGTCTATATATAAATGTATTCGCCTTTCCATTAATATTTGCAATGATTTTTTATATTTTTGGAGTAAATCTATTATAGTTTCTTTATCTATTCTTAATCTAGCAAAAAAGGAAACAACTTCATACATTAATTATCACGTCCTTATATAACTGCAGGTTTCTTTTTACCTTCCTTCAAAATTTTTGTATCAGCCTTAAATTCTACATGTATAATTACATCGTGGATATTTGAAAGTTGTATTAAATTATTATTTTCATCCGTGAGGATTGGATTTTTAGAGTTTAATACCGTTAATAATCCAATCCCGTCTTTTAAATCTTCAACATAAATTTGTTTTAAATGTCGTGAATTAAAAAAACTATATTTTTTCATAATTTCCCTCCTATCGTTCCCAAACTATTATTGTTTTTTCTTTGCCTGTTATTTTAGATGTTGTTGATATATCTATGTTTCGATCATTCTCAAACACAATACCTTCAAGACTATCAATTAATATTTTCAACAAATTATTTGGATCTGGATGCCTGCGATTTTTAAAATGGAATTCAAAATGTAATTTATAAAATTTCTTATCGTTTGGAAATGGAGTAACTTTATACTTTCTTACAATCTTTAAAGCTTTATAAGCTGCATATTCCTTGAATTCTTTCGCTGTTCTTGTCATATACATCCCATATCCATTTCCTCTTTTTTTATATGCATGATTTGTTGATGGTGGAATACAATCCAATTCAATTTTTAGCTTCAATTTTACCCCTTCTTAATCGCATATTTTCTGAAAATAATTTAGCGTTTTCGTTTGATAATTCTTTTACTCTCTTCTTCAATCTTTCATTCAAAGAAAATTGTTCAGATAACTTAAAATTCAATCTCAAAATATCATCCTCAAGTTCATTTCTTGCTGAAATTGTAAGTAACGATAATATTAAAAAACCAGCAAAAACTCCCACAATAAAAGTAAGTAAAAATTCAAACATTTTTCACACCCCCATATATCTTGCAGCATCAAACATCAATCTATCAAAACTTTCATTTCTCACTTCATGTTGAATTTTATTCCCCTTATAAATATGTAAAACATATTCATCACCTATTTTTTTTAATATAATTCTTGTGAATCTATCCATTAAAGAGATCAAAATTTGTTCATACTGCATATCTAATCTAGATGGCATTGTTTCATACAATTGTGGTCCAAATCTTTCAAATGCACTTGATAAATATTGAGAAGCTCCGTCTGATCTAACACTTCCCATTATCTCACCCCCGTTGAACCAAATCCTTTTGCACCTCTTTTGGTATCTACTTCAGCTTTACCAAGTAATAACTCTGCAGTCAAAGCAATAGAAACAACTAAAATTTGAGCTATTCTATCTCCGGCTTTTATTTGCAATGTTTCTTCGCCTAAATTAAGCATTATTACTTTAACTTCTCCCCGATATTCTGAATCAATTACACCACCAATAACCACTATTCCCTTTAATGCAAAAGAAGAACGTTCTTTGATAATTCCTACGTGTTTATATGGAATTTCCATTGTTAATCCTGTAGGTATTACGACTTTTTCCATCGGTTTCACTTCTACATCTATTTTCGAACGAATATCATAACCTCCATCACTCCAATGTTTCTTATATGGCTTAACAGCATTATTTTCGTAATAAAATCTAATCATTATCTCCCTCCTCAATCAATTGGATAAAATTGTGGTATATCATCTGAATTTAAATCAACCTTTTCATCTATATTTCCAAAAGGTTCTTCAGGTTCAATTATCTCAACATTTTGTTGTTTCTTTGATTCCATGAATTGTAATGTATTAGCCCATATTTCAGCTCTTTCTCTGTTATTTCCATTGTTATCTTTCCATTTATTTATTCTCAAAGAACCTTCAACAAGAATCAATAATCCTTTTTTCAAGTAATTCTCGGTAAATTCAGCTCTTTTATTAAAAGCGACAATTTTTATAAAATCAACAGTCTTGTTATCCCCATAACCTCTATCTACAGCAATATCAAAATTGGCGATTTTTTCACCTGTTGTAGTCATTCTAATCTCAGGATCACGCGTAAGCCTTCCTACTAAAATAACTCTATTAAATGAATAACTCATATATTCATCCCTCCGTATCTTTGTTTTTTAAGGTACTTAAAATATTAAATATTTCTTTCATTATCTCTTTCTTTTTATTTTTATCATTCACTACATCAAGTTGTTCCCTAAGTTTTTTTATTTTCTTTTCCTTTTCTGAAATATCTATATGTTTTTTAAACCTCATATCTCTTCCTCCCTAAGAATTTCATAAAATTTTGTAATTTTCGGATCAAACATCACTTTTTTTACTCCAACGGGACCATTCCTTTGTTTTGCTATTAAAATTTCAACTTCATGTGGATTTTGTAAAGCACTAATTTCATTTTCATATCTCAATTTTTCTTCTTCAGTTTTTGCTTTTTCTTTTTTCTTTGCTAATTCTTGCATTTTATAATAATTATCCCTGTATAAAAACAAAACATTATCTGCATCTTGTTCTATTGCTCCAGAATCACGTAAATCAGCTAATTGTGGTCTCTTGTTGTCCCTTTGTTCAACTGCTCTTGATAATTGAGCTAAAGCCACTACTGCAATATTTAACTCTCTCGCAATAAGCTTTAAAGCTCTAGAAATTTCACCAACTTCTACTGCTTTATTGAAATATTTACTATTTGAATTTATTAATTGCAAATAATCTACATATAATACTTCAATGTCGTATTTTCTTTTTGCTTTTCTTGCATGGCTTCTTAATAACCTTGGTGTCAAATTTGGGGTATCGTCAATATAAAAATCTTTGTTCAATATGTTTTGTGTATAATATAATATTCTTTCCCACTCTTTATCAGTTATTTTTCCTTCTCTTATTTTCTGAGAATCTATTCCAGAAAGACTAGAAATAGTTCTTTTTACTAATGGATCTTTACTCATTTCTAATGAAAAGAAAATTACTGAAATATCTTTTTTTATTTGATTTTCAATCATATTTAATACAAATGCAGTTTTTCCCATAGCAGGTCTAGCTGCAATTATTGTTAATTCACCTTTGTGCAACCCATTAAGCATATTATCTAAATTTTTGAACCCTGTAGTTATCTCTATATTAGATTTTCCTTGTTTCCTAAGATTTCTTGTTTCATTTAACTCTGATAAAATTTGAGGAAGTACCTCATCAAATCTCAATATTTTTCCAACATCTTCAGTATCAATTATTACTTTCTCAACATAATCTTTTACTTTTCCAATTTCAATGCTATTGTCTGCCACCATTTCAATTATTTTTTTTGATAAATTTAATAACTTACGTTTTTCTGAAAATTCTTTTATAATTTTTATGTAATGATTTGTTGAAATTAAGTTTGGAACATAACTAGCGAGTTCTATAATATAATTTTCTCCACCCACTTTTTCAAATATTTTTCTTTTTTTTAGTTGATCCATAACTGTTATAGTATCTAAAGGCATCCCATAGTCATATAACACCTCAAAAGTTTTAAAAATTTCTATATGTTGTGGATGAAAAAAATCTTTGTGTGTGATCTTCTCTATTACATCATCAAAAATTTCTGGTTCTAAAAATATAGCTCCTATAATTCCTTTTTCTGCTTCTGTACTAAATAAATTTTCTAAGTTCTGGTTTTGTAATTTCATAATTTTCAACTCCATCATTTTCATTTAATAGTGAAGTTTCATTTACCAATTTTGGTAATTCATCAATGTTATCTTTTTTTAACCAATTTAAAATGGTATGATAATGGCTTTTATATTTTTTGCCTTTACTACCAATATAATTATTTAATTTTTCAATATATTCGTCAATTATAGTTTTTCCAAAACGTTCTACCAATTTTTCATATTCTTCTTCTTTTAAAAACACAAACTCCAAAAATTTCTTTTTTTCTTTTTTAAATTTTTTTTCTTTTTTTATAATATCTATATCTTTATCTATATCTATATTCTTATAACGTGTCTCAGAAAGTGTCTCAGAAAGTGTCTCAGAAACCGTACCAGAAACCGTCTCAGTTACTGTCTCAATATGAGACACTTTTTTAAATTCATTACCAAGAAAATACGTTGCATAATTTTTTTTTCCTTTTCCACTAATAAAATTAATTAATCCATATTGTTTTAATCTATTTCTTGCTCTATATATTTCAGCTCGTGATATGCCAGCCAATAATTCCAGCTTGGGAGTCCCGATTGAGATCCTTGATTCCAAGAGATTGTTATTCTTTCCTCTTGTCCTGTTAATTTCGGCCAAAATAGCAAAGAATAAAGCAATCTCAGAATCACTAAGTTCCCAATTCAGGCGGTCTCGCCAAAACCAGCTAAAAACTGTGGCAAGTTGCATATATTCCACCTCTTTTATTGATATAGTATTCGTTCTTATAGCTAAAATTTCAGATATTAACTTGTCAAAGAGCTTTTTAAAATTTATTTTAATAAATCATCTATTGAAATATTGAATATTTTAGAAAGTTTTACTAATTTGTCTAAAGTCGGTTGCCTTTTCCCAGTTTCCCAATAGCTAATAGTTTCTTGTGTAACATTCAATTTTTTTGCAAGTTCTCTCTGATTAATTTTATTTTCTATTCTTATTCTTCTTAAATTATCTGAAAACATTTTATCACCACCATATATGGTAAAACTTGATTTTGTATAACAATATGTTGTATAATAAAATTGGGAGTGCAGATATAATTCTAAAATTTATTTAATTTTCAATGAAAGGAGGTGATATAATGGCCAAAACAAATAAAGGGAAAAAGATAGTTCCAGTTAAATCTTATACCCGTAAAAAAAATGGTAAAATTGAAAAAGTACGTGGTCATAGACGTTCTACTCCTAATTAATACATCCTGCACTCCCAACATTTTATCCCACCAACTTAATACACTGAAAGGGGAAGATATTAAAGAGCTTTGAAAAAAGGGGCGGGGGGAGCCCCTAAACGTTTTCTTCAAATAATCTTGCTGCCTCTGCCATTAAATTCTCTTCTTTATATGGTTCCTCAATTATTATTTCAGGTTGTTGTGCTTTTTCTTCTTTTTCAATCCATTTAATAAGAAATTTTATTGCTTGATTTCTTTCATCATTTGTAAATTCTCCAATTGTTTTTTTCACTCTTCTTTCTAATTCGTGCAATATCATTTCTTCTTTTACACCAAGCATTTCAGATAAAGTTTTTACTTTTTCTCTTAAAACTAAAATCAATTGTGGATTTATATTTTTATTATTTTTTGACATAGTTTTTTGCTTTCTTATATTTTTTGTTTCGGTGTATTGTTCTTCTTTTACTTGATCAAATTCTTCAGGAGCATATAATCCTGAGACATCAAAAGCTTTTCTTAATGCCATAGATTCTGCAACTTTTTTGATCATTGTCTCTGGCATTTTTGCCCAATTGCTTTTCCCAGTGTTATATTCTCTTAAAAGAACAGATTGAACTAAAGGTTCTTTCCAATCGTTTCTAAAAACATAACATTTTGCTCCAACTAATCTTCTAGGATCAGGACAAACATCAGCTTCCTTTACTTCTCCATTTTTATCTAGAACCAAAGCAAATGTCTTTAAACTTGCAAATTTACCAGACTTATGAGCAATATGTAAAAATCCATCTCTTCCAGTAAAAATAGTTGCCGGTGAATTTCCATACTTTACGCACCAAATTTGTTTTTTAAACGGATCCAAGTCATAACGTTTAGCTAACTCCAAAAAAAATCTAAATTCTACATCTGTTGTGCCTTTAGCAACAGTTTCTTTTATTAATTGAACTTCTTCGCTTGAAAATTTTATTTCTTTTGACTCGACAGGTTTAATTTCACTCATCTTTTTCACCTGCCTTTTCTATTGAAACTCTTACGTCTTCTTCTATTTTTATTATTTGTTTTAATTCAAGTAATGGCTTTTCGTATTCAGGAGCATCCTTAATAGTTCTTTCCATTGTTGATATGCTACTCTTTTTTGGCTTATAAGTAATAGAAAAAACTTTTTGGGCTACTCTTGGATATCTTTCAGCAAAAATCTTAGCTTCTTTTTGACTAATCTTATAACTTTCAGTCCATGATACTTTTAGTTTTGCTTTAGAGCCTTCTACATATAATGTTGCTTTATCTAAAGGTCTTGGCAATTGTTCTGTAAGTTTCTTTTGTAATTCAACTCTACGAGCTTTTAATTTATCTTCCATTTCTTTTAGTTCTGCTATTTTATCTGCTAGTTTTCCATAATCCACATTTTCGTTTTTTTTCATTTCTTTTAACCCATTAATTGTTTTTTCTTTAATTAAAAAAGTTTTTTCTCCCATTTTTTCCCTCCTCTTGACTTTTTTATTTTTTATGGTATAATATCAATGGAATACTTATCATTCCCAAAATTCCTAAGCTCACACCGACCCCACGGTGTGGGCGTTTTCTTTTAGGGGTAATTTCATTAATCTCGATTGTTCTTCTTTATACTTTTTAATTCCTTCTTTTATCTTCCATTTTTGATATGGACCTTTGATATCATAAATTTGAAGATACCCATTCGATTTTCTATTTTCTTTTTTAATTTGAATTGATCTAAGTTGAACTTTTATTATAATTTCATCTTGTTTCATGTCTACAAAATTTAACATTTTTAAAGCTCTCCGTACTCTGTCAATAATCTCATACTTACTATATTCTTTAGTGTTTTCTAAAATATTTTTCAATACCTCAAAAGCTTCATTTTCTTTCTCTTCAAGATCATTGTATTTTTGAAGATCGATTAATATAAAATCACTGTTGGCAATACTGTTGGTGTTTTCTTGGATTAGATAAGCAACCGGGACTTTTGGAATCGCTACTTTTCTTATCTTCCCCATTTTCTCCCCTCCTTTTAGCAATTTGAATTAGATACTCTCTTGTTTTCTTGTTTCTGTAAAGAAACACTCCTAGTGGGTGTAATTTTTCCATTTTTCTCGTCCTCCTCATCTAGAATAAGAAATATTTTCGCTAATCTCATAAATTTTTCTTTATTTTTTTCTTTAGAAGTCTCCATTTGTATCACCTCCATAAAATTTCTTTATTATTTAGTTGGTAACGGTGATTTTCTTTCAGCAAATTCAGGAAATATTTCTTCAAGTGGAACATCTAAAACATATGCGATTCTGTCGGCTAAAAAGAAAGATATTCCTCTGTTGTTTTTTTCGACAAAATAAAGCATTGACATAGATATTCCTGTTGCATTGGCTAAATCTTGTAAAGTTAATCCAGCTTTTTCTCTGTAAAACCTTAAATTGTTTTTTATAATTTTTTTCATGTTTTCACCTCCTACAAAACGAATGTTTGTTTTTTATCTTCTATTATAATAATACTACTATTGTAAGTAAAAGTCAATTAAGAAAAAGTTACAATATTATTATCCGAATATTGACAAATTTTCAAAAAAAGTTTATTATTACAATTGTAAGAGAAGGAGTGGTTTAATGTCTTTACCAGAACGTTTGAGAAATGCTCGTGAATTAAAAGGATACACTCGTCAAAAATTAGCCGAAGAAACAGGTATAGCTTTATCTTCGCTATATTTTTATGAAAAGGGTGAGAGAATCCCAAGTGCTGATGTTATTCAAAAAATATCAAAAGCATTAAATGTATCTACAGCATATTTTTTTGAAGAAATTGACACACTTGAGATCCCTAAACCCAACAAACTACCAGACTTTGTCAAAGAACAAATTACAAAAATCGATGAATTGAAATCATTAAAACTTTCTGAAAAATTAGAAATCATCGGTAATGAGTTAATCGATATTTCTAAGAAAATTAAGGATTTTGAATAAATTATTTTTTGAAAATTTAATCGGGGGACAATAATGCCTTAATGGCAAAAATCATATAAAGGGGATGATTTTTATGGAAAAAAGTGTTCATAATATTTCAGCTAGTTTAATTGCTAAATTAGTTAATGAACCTGTTACCAGTTATGAAAAACTATATAAAAAATTCAAAGAAGGAGTTAAATTTGCTCCACGTGCTTATTCAGTTTTTTTTGATTCTGTTGAAAAAATGATTAATGGAATCCAAGAATCTGAAATATATGATTTTTTAAATTCAGCTAATTATATTAATCACAAGTATATTGATTGGAAAAACAAAAATATAGAAACTTTTACTAAATTTGCAAATTTTCTTAAATCAAAAAAGTGGGAAAATAAGTTGTTCTTATATAAAGGAAATACATTAAGAATTCTGTTTGAATATGGAAATGATTATGAAAAAGGCGTACGTATTAAATTAACTCCACATTTTGTATTAAAAAACAAAAATAAAAAATATTTACTATATATCATTCCATCTTCAAAAAAAATTTGGAAGGCGGATCACGTAAAAGCTTTGTATGCTATTGGTACAGAATTAATAAAAGAAAACAACCTTAAATATGATGGTTTTTATGTTTACCATATTTCTCAAGAAATGCTTGTACATAACATTGGAACCAAAAAGCTATTCAATAAAGTAAAAATGAATGCTAAATACTTTGCTATTAGTGTTCTAGATAGAGCTAAAAAAGAAAAAGTTCAACGTATCATTTCAATAGCCGAAGAATTTAATGGATTTGATGAATTAGAATTTTAATTTTAATTTTAATTTTTCAAACAAATTATTAAGGAGGTATTTTTTTATGAAAATTTATAAATGTCCAATTTGTAAAAATGGTGACTTAGAAATTCAAAACGGAGACTTTTTGATACCCATTGATAATCAAAAAAGAGGGGAACTAATTAAACCTATGGAAGGTATCAAAGTTAAAATATCTATTTGTAATAATTGTGGAGCTATTATGCATTTTAAATTTGGTGAAAATCATAATTAATTAAAAAATTTAAGAAAATATTAAAAATATTAACAAAGTAGTTTTTTAACGGTTGCCTTGTGCAACCTTTTTATTCACTTTCCAAAGAGCTTTTGGTCTTATATAAACTCAATTTCTCTTTTTAAAATTTTTCTGATCCACTCAAGACCTTTTGGTGTAACTAAAGTTTGAACTTTTACTTCTTCAAAATCTGTGTGTTTAATTGTATATGTTCTTAATTTAAAATATCCTCTATCTACATATTCTTGATAAGGCTCGTTGTTGCTTCTTAAAATTCCTTGCATTCTTAAAAACTTAAATAATCTGTTTCGTCCCCAGTTTAATAATTTTGCAACTTCTGACATTGTGTATTTGCCTTCTGTTGAAATCAAATCATTAAATGCTTCTGCTTTGGGTTTCATTTGTTTATTTTCTGCTTCAAGAGCTTGACGTTCTTCCTCTACTCTTACTAATTCTTTTAATGCTTCAAGATAATTTTGCGGTAGTTTTGGTGTTTGTATTTTTTTATATCGCTTTTCAACTTCAATAAAATATTTTCTGAACATTCTTCCTAATTCGTTATTTTCAACCATACATAATTCTTTTGCCATGTCTAGTGAAATGTAATATTCTTTTTGTTTTCCGCCGCTTACTAAATTTTTAGTAAGCGTTATAAAATCAATACCGTCTATAAATCCATATTTTTCTATTCTGTTTCTTATCCAATCATTGAACCTTGATCCAACCTTCAACTTTTTGTGTAATTCTCTTGCATTTACTGTTTGAATTTTTTCTCCACCAAAAATCTTTTCGCTTACAGGAATAAGTTCTCTCATTGCATCACCTCCTCGCTAATGGTTTATCATTAAAATCGAAAAGTTCTTCCACAGTCGTTCCGAGTGCTTTGGCTATTTTTAGGGCTTTGTCAAGCGGTGGTTTGCTTCTACCAGTTTCCCACATGGCTACGGTGTTTTGTTGAACATTTAAGAGCTTGGCTAACTTTTTTTGTGTCAAGCCTTTTTTTAAACGATAAAATTTTATTTTTTTCATTTATTCACCTCCTGTATCATTTAAATTAATGTTTATTATTTAAAAATCAATTACATTGATATTATACATCAACTGTATTGATATGTCAATTACAAAAATATGAATTTTATATTAAAAATTAATATTAAACATACATGTATCAATTTAGTTGATTTTGGTGTATAATTTTCACGAGGTGAAATTATGGAAAAATTTGCAGAAAGATTAAAACAAGCAAGATTGAATAAAAATTTAAGACAAAAAGATTTAGCTGATTTGCTTCATGTTGGTCAGTCTACTATAGCAATGTGGGAAAGAGGAAAATCAATTCCTGATATTAAAATTGCCTCTGAACTTGCAAAAATATTAGATGTATCTGTCGATTTTCTTTTAGGAATAAATAACAAAACAACTCCTATCGAAGATAGCAAACTTACTTTAAAGCAAATCCCTGTTTATGGTTATGTTGCTGCTAACAGTGAACATGGGGAAATTGCTTATCAAGAATTGATTGATTATATTGTTATACCCGACGGTATGAAAGGTGATTTTGGTTTAATCGTTAAAGGAGATTCAATGGAGCCTCGTTTAAAGGATGGAGATGTAGCTGTAGTTTTAAAACAACCAATTCTTGAAAACGGAGAAATTGGAGTAATCATTATCAATGGAAATGAAGGCGTAGTAAAAAAATATTATAAATCTGAAAATGCAATTACTTTGATCAGTTTAAATGAAAATCACCCGCCAATAGTAATACCAAGGCGAAATTGGAATGACATTCTCATCGTTGGTAAAGTAGTGGGGAAATACGAGAAGTGGGAGTGAGAAATTATATCTTTTTTGGAATTTTCACATTTGTTATAGAAAGTTGTTACACAATATAAAAAAAGAAGAATAACGGAGGAAAACAAAGATTTTAACTCTTAATTGATAATAATTTATTTTAATCAAGTTGCTAAATATAACATATATGTTATATAATACAAATGCAGGAGAAAGATATTTATGAACGAATATTTATATTATTTCCCTATTTATAATGATGAAGATAAGAATAAAATAAAAAAAGAAGTTGAAGGAGATTTTAAAAATAAAGGCTCAAAATCCTCTTATAAAAAATTAAAACTATTTCTAATAAATATAAATAAAGGTGGAAGAAAATATATCTTAAAATTAATTGATGAAGAGAAATTGAAAACACACAAAAATAAAAAAATAGCTCATATAGACGATTATAATAATTTTTCTCTTTATGAACTAAGAATACCTCCACAAAGTCGTACAGGTGTTTTTAGAGTTTATCTTACGTTCTATCCTGAGAAATTTTATTTAAACAATAATAATGTAATTATATTAGGAGCAGAATTTAAAACAGAAAAAAAAGCTAAAAAAATTGAAGCTGCGTACAATAACTTGAAAAGTTTAGTTGATAATGCTTTAAAATAAGGAGGTTTTTTTATGAATAAAAATATGGGAAATGATATAATCAGAGAAATCAAAGAAGGAAAGTTTGAAAAATTTGAATTAAAGTCAGAATCGTTGGAAGAAGAATTAGAAAATATTATTATAGATTTAGTAAGCGAATTAACTTTAATGAGAATGGAACAAGGTGTTTCTCAAAAAGAACTTGCTGAAAAAATAGGCACAAAACAAACAGCTATTTCAAGATTAGAAAATGCAAGTTCAAATCCATCATTAAAATTTTTATTAAAGATAATTAAAGCATTAGGCGGAGAAATGAAAATAACTCCACATGGCAAATATACTTATACTATACCAGAAAATTATAGAGAAACTTTTGAAAAAATTGCAAAAAGTGAAGGTAAAACAATTCAAGAAAAAATAGATGCATTAATTTCAATGGAAATTATGAACTTTTCTTATAAAAAAATAAAAGTTGAATTTAAAAATTTTAACGGAAAGTCAAGCAGAAACAAAAAATCAAAAAATAATGAAAATGCACTTACAGCAGCATAAGAGGTGGAACTAATGAAGGAGTCTTACATCCAATTAATTTCAGATAGAATAAAAAAATTTTCATTTGAATTTGATGATACTCTAATTAATGAACCTTTTCAACCTGAATTAAAAATTGAAGCTATTCAAAAATTTAAAGAAAAAATTGCTAATACTCCTTATAATTGTATTCTTGGTTTAAATATTAAGTTGATTTTTAAAAAAGGGAGAAAACATTTATTAAAACTTGAAATGCATATTGAAGGAGAATTTATGGGTCATCCTGAAATGGAAGAATATGAATTTAGAGTTCTAGTTATTAATTCTGGAATTATAAACCTTTTCCAAATTGCACGGGCTAAAATATTATCGATCTCTTCACAATTTGGATTTACTCAACCTATTTATTTACCTTTAATGGATATAACAGATTTTATAAAAGAAGAAAGGGAAAAAGCTTTGAAAAATTTGGAGGAGTAATTATGAAAAACAAATACGGATATAGTCCGAAAGGTGATGTTGTTTATATAAAATTAAAAGATTCAAAAAGTAAATATGGTGATATGATTGACGATAACATCATACTTTTTTTCGATGATGATACTGATGAAATTGTAGGAATTGAAATATTATCGTTTAAAAAAACTTTAGAAAAAGGAAATTTAGAAAGAAAATTAAAAAATTATAATTTAAATATTTTTGATGATCTAAAGAAAATATATTCTTCAACCAACATTAGTTAGCGAGGCCTTAGCGGTCTCGTTTTTTATTTACATATCTTAGATATATTAATTTTATGTTAAGGAGGGGAAAGTATGAAAAAAGTTTTGTTTATTTTAAGTATTATTTTTTTATCGATTTTTATTTTTGGAAAAGAAAAATATAGTATAGCGACGACTTCATTTGGAGAAAAAGTTATTTTATATGAAAACGGTACATGGGAATATTTAACAGAAAACAGCACAGACACTTGTCCACTAAAAATAATAAATGGATATTTAGAAAAAGGGGATTATAATATCACTAAAAAAATGTTTGTTATAGTAAAAAATGTTAGCAAAAAAAACGTTAGAGCTTTTAAACTTAAATATAAACTTTATGATGATTTTGGTGAGAAAGTTTCAAGTATTATTGATGCAGATATACTAATGGCTCAGGAACTAAATATCAAACCTGAAGAAGAATATGGTTATTACTCTTATTGGTCATTATATGAAACTAAGGCCACTCACTTTACAGTTTGGGTTACAATTGTAATTTTCACAGACGGTACCAGATGGGAATTAAAAGATAATAAGCCATATAAATACTCTTTTTAGCTCTATATTGATTTTTTAATTTGAAATTTCATATTATATTTTCTATATTTTATTTAGTTTTTTCGGGTTTTTATGTAACTGAAAGTTGACATGTAGCGTAACAAAAAAAGGGGGGGATTTTATGGTTACTAAAGTAGAGATTAAAAAATTCCGAAACTTTGAAAATGTTACTTTTGAAATAGGAAAACTCATAACTTTAATTTCAGGTCAAAACGCTTTAGGAAAATCAACATTGTTAGCAATGATTGGTAATGCTTTTGAATTAAAAGTAAAAGATGGGAGACCCCTTTTACAAAATCAGTTCAGGACAGAATTTTCAGAAATAATTAAACTGTCAAAACATTATGATTTAGATAAAGCAAAAAAAGAAGAATGGGAATATACTATATGTTTTAGAAATGATAATTATGATGATTACAGGAAAACTAGATTATATTATAACAAAAATCATGATAGGATAAGAATAACTCCTCGAGGGAAACTTCCAAACGGGAAACAAACATCTGCAAAAATAAAATGGCCAGTTTTATATTTAGGATTAAGCAGACTATATCCAATTGGTGAAACCCGAAAAAATGAACTATATATAAAAAATGGACCAAAATTAAATGAAGAAGACATAAAGTGGTATCAAGAAAACTATAACAACATTTTATCTTTACATCTTGAACATGAAAATTATAAACAAATAAATTATAAAAATCTTAAATTTAAAAAAACATTAGGTCATGAGACTAAATATTATGACTTCTTAACGAATTCAGCTGGACAAGATAATTTAAGTCAAATCATTATGGCTGTATTATCTTTTAAAAAGTTACGTGAAACATATGAAAATTACAAAGGGGGTATATTGTTAATAGACGAATTAGATGCAACTTTACATCCAAGTGCTCAAATTGAACTTTTGGATTTTCTAAAAAAAGAGTCGAAAAAATTAAATTTACAAATTATAGCAACAACACATTCATTAGTTTTAATAGAAACTTTTTTAAAAAAATATGTTAATAGTTGCGGAGATAATTGCCAACAACCTTTTCCATATAAATTAGTATACTTAAAAAGAATCGGGGATATTAAAGCATCTAATATTGATATAGACTCATATGAAAAAATTGAAGCTATATTAAAAAATGAAGCATATGCTAAAAAAGAGGAAGAAAAAGAAAGAAAAAAAATTAGGATTTTTTCAGAGGATGCTGAAGCGCGATGGCTTATAAAAAAACTATTAAAAGATTATTTGGATTATGTAAAATTACTGGAAATGTCACAAGGTTCAGATTCATTAATTGAAATAAGAAAGTATATAGAGGAAATATTTTATGATTCAATAATTATCTTTGATTCGGATGTTAAAAAGAAAGAAAAATTTGAAGAGATTAAAAATAAATATGATAATATTTTAGTTCTTCCTGGCAATGAGAATGAAAATCCAGAATTAGTTATTTATAATTATTTAAATTCATTAAATCCAGATGATGAAATTTTTGAAAGAGCTCAAAAATTTAATGAAATACATTTTGATTATATTCTATTTAAAAATAAAACATTTGACAAATTTAAAAAAAATATCCAAGGTGAAAAAAACGATGATAGGATATTAGAAAAAAGATGGTTTAATCATTTTAAACAAGTTTTTGATACAATAAATCTTTTTGAACGTTGGAAAGAGGATAATAAAGATGTTGTTGATGAATTTGTTGATGAATTTATCAGAGTTTATAATAATTTGGCTACTCTTAATAACCTTCCAAAAATTAAAAGGAAATAGAAGATATGTTTACAAAAAAAAATCTAAATTTAATATTATATTTCTGGCCAAACTTTAAAAAAAAATGTATAATTTAATTGGAAAATAAAGCAGGTGAAAACATGGCTAGATATTCTTTATCTCCTTTAAGATATCCTGGCGGAAAAGCAAAATTATTTCCAGTGATTAAAGAAATTCTAATAAAAAATAATTTAATTGGTTCTACTTATGTAGAACCTTTTGCTGGTGGTGCAGGATTAGCTTTATTATTATTAAAAGAAAATTTGGTAAAGAAAATAATTATAAATGATTTAGATAGATCGATATATGCTTTTTGGTATTCAACCTTGAATTATACTGAGCTTTTTATAAAAAAAATTAGAAAAGCAAATATAAATATTGATGAATGGTATAAACAAAAAGAAATTCAAAAAATAAAAGATAAAGTTGATTTATTTGATCTTGGTTTTTCTACTTTTTTTCTTAATCGAACAAATGTTTCAGGAATAATAAAAGGTGGTGTTTTAGGTGGAAAAAGTCAAAATGGAAAATATAAAATTGATTGTAGATTTAATAAAGAATCTTTAATAAAAAGAATGGAATTTTTGTCTTCTATGAAAAAACGAATAGCTATTTATAATCTAGATGTTTTTGATTTAATAAAAAAAATAAAATATAGAAAAAATTACTTCATTTTTTTTGATCCACCATATTATAATAAAGGTTCTGAACTATACCAAAATTATTTTACACACAATGAACATATAAATTTATCCAAAAAAATCAAAACTATAAAAAAAATACCTTGGATCGTTACTTATGATAATGTAGAACAAATAAGACAAATTTATAATAAATTTTATTATTACGAGTATTCTCTTCAATATACAGCAAATAGAAGATATAAAGGAAAAGAAATAATGATTTATAGTAATCTTTTAAAACCAATAGTATTTTAAATTCTATATTCCTGGATTTTCCAGGATTTTTTTATTTCATAAAATAATAAAAATTCAGTATAATATAAATAATTACACAGTCAAACCATAATCTAATGCATCCCTTTAACAAAAATATATTAAAATATTCCTGAGGTGATGCGAATGATAGTAATTAAATTACTTGTAACTGAAGAAGACTTAGACTTATTAAAAGATTTTGGATTTATTTTCTGGGATGAACGAAAACTTACTCAAGAAGAACTTTATAATTATTATAAGTTTTTGCTTTCATTGCAGAAGGTTTCTAAGGAGGGAAGCGAAGAATGAAAAAAGCTGCTGCTTATGCAAGAGTTTCGACAAAGGATCAATCAAAAATTTCAATTGAAGGACAATTCAAAACAATAGAAAATTTTGCAAAACAATATGGATTTAAAATAGTTGACTATTTTTCAGATAAAGACTCTGGTAAAAAAATGAAAAGAGAACAATTAGATGTTCTTCTAGAAAATGCTTATAAAGGAAAATATGATGTAATCCTTGTTGAAAAGTATGATCGTTTTTCAAGAGCTGGAATTGATGGGCAAATAATAATCCAAGATTTAGAAAAAAATTACAATGTTCTTGTCATTGCTGCATTAGAACCCTTTGATGTAAGTACTCCTCAAGGACGTTTTACAAGAACGATTATTCTGGCTTCATATACATTAGAAGGGGAAATGATTTCACAAAGAACTAAAATGCGAATGAAAGATATAGCATCAAAAAAATATTGGATGGGAGGAAATCCTCCTTATGGTTTCGATAGTTATCAAATTATTGACGAGGAAGGGAAAAAAAGAAGAAAATTAAAGATAAATGAAGAACAAGCAAAAGTAGTTAGAGAAATTTTCGAATTAAGATTAAAAAATATCGGATATTCTGAAATTGCTAAAAGATTGAATGATCGAGGTATAAAAAACGCTCGAGGTAATCCATGGAAAGCATCTACAATTCTTGATATGGTTAATAACCCATTATATACTGGAATATACATTTATGGCAAGGGAACAAAGCGTGGTAGAAAAAGGAAAGAAGAATTAAAAGATGCTATTATAATTGAAAATTTTGTTGATCCTATTATTCCTAAAGAAGTTTTTGAAGAAGTAAATAAAAAGAATGGAAAATTGACTTCTGCATTGACAAAAAATAAATATTTATTAAAAGGATTAATATATACAGAATTCGGAGATAGAATGCTTGGTTCTGGTGGTAAAACTCCAAGTTATGTTTCTTCTGCTTGGCAATACGGAAAAACAAGAACATATCTTGGTATATCTAAAAGTAAAATAGAGAGAGAAGTTTTTTTGCGTGTAAAACATCAATTATTAAAATTAGATTTTAATGATGAAGAATTTTGGGAAGATTTTGCAGAAACAATTAATTATATTAAAAAGTTAAAAAGCAACGTTGAAAACGATAAAATTGTTGCCTTAAGAAAAAGGTTGGAAGAAGTTGAAGAACAATTAATAAATTTAACAACGGCAATAAAATCTGGAATTATAAATGATGAAATAAAAAAAGAAAATGAAATTTTGATGAAAGAAAAGAATGATCTAATAAATAAAATAAAAATGTCTAATGTTAATATTGTTGAAGAAACACCTGAGAATTTGAGAAAAAAATGGAAAGAAAAAATAGAAGCTCTTGAAAATTATGATGAGGATAAATTAATAGAAATCTATAATCAATTAATTGAACAGATTATCGTTTATAAAGATAAGTATATTGAAGTAAAATTCAAACAGTTTGAATAATACGTGTTTTTACTAATCCATTTAATGCGGGGTGGGGCTACCATCTGCAAAAGTAAGGAGAAAACATCATCCCAGTATCTCCCTGCCCACGCCTCCCCAAAAGCGTGGGCACTTTTAATTATAATATCAAAATTAAGTTTTGACATTTTTCCGTCTCATTTTTCAACTATATTCTGATCCTTTATTCACTTGACAAATACATCGAGACTTGCTTGACGTCAGATATAAAATAATTAACCCCTCTTCAAAATGAAGAGGGGTTAATTATTATCATCTGCCTCTTGGCATAGGTTGGTATTGTGGAACATAACCTGGCATTTGATTGTATCCAAAATTTCCGTGTCTTTTCATAGGTTGATATTGTGGAGCATAGCCTGGCATTTGTCTGTTTCCAAAATTTCCATGTTTTCTCATAAATGGTGTTTGGTCATATCCATACATATTTACTGGTGCATACATTCCTCTTGCTGCTCCTCTGTAACCATTTAACAATACTTCTTCTCCATCTATTTTACTTTCTACTGTTTTAAATATCGTTTCTCCATTTAATACTACTTTCCATCCTGTTAATTCTATTTCTTTTCCTGTTTCTATGTCTGTTGCAAAATATGCATTAGCATGTACTTCTACAATTTCTCCATCTTCTGTTTTCACTTTTATTATTTTAATTCCTGGAAATTCTTCTTCCTCTTCAATTGAATCTATAGTTCCTTTCACGGTAATCATATCTTCTTCAGAAAACATATATCCACCATGAACACCTCTGTTATATTCTTGATACATTGGAGCGGTTGAATCCTGATATACCCTTGGCGCATTTGCATTAAATGCAAAAATAGACCCTACCATCAATCCACCTAATAATAACACTGTTAAAAATTTCTTCATAATAACACCTCCGTAGTTTTTGTTTTTTTCTTTTATTTATCTTCGACAACTATATAATATCTTATGAACCTTAAAAGAAACTTAGTTTTTCCTTAGAATTTCCTTAGAATATTATTTTTCAAAATTTTTTATTACATTCTTATATTGGTTGAATTTTATATTATAATCTGATATAATGATTTGTATACCGAACTTTTTTTAATAAAAAGGGGGAATAATATGAAATTCTTATCAGTAGGATTACCAGAAGATGTTCAAAGAGAGTTATTTTTAGGTAATATTGGAAAAGCATTACAATTAATAGAAAAAAAATTAACTTCACCACTACCTAAATTATTAAAAGAAAGACTGTTATATGAAAAAGAAAGATTAAATCGTTTAATTCTCGATTATCCGTATTCAATAAAAGATGCAAAAAAAATCGCTAAAAAAACAATAAAAGGTTTTTCCGAACTAGAATTTGAACAGTTATTAAACAATGGTGACCTAGATTATATTATCATTGATGGAAATATGTATTTTGAAAAACGTTTTGCATTTAATATTGGCTTTAAATATGATGAATATAAAAAAAGGATAAAAACTGATGAAAAAGTTCTTAAAGGAAGAGAACTTTTACATAATAGATTAGATAAAATTATTAACGGAGACAAAAATAAAAGTTATAAAGTTAAAGCAAGAATAACCGTTACTCCTGATTATGAAAACATCATGGGAGAAAAAATAAAAGTTTGGTTACCTATTCCACATGAAAGCTTTCAAATTAGTAATGTAAAAATATTAGACACGAGTCATGAAAAATTTACTATTTTAAATTCTCAACAAAGAACTATCTATTTTGAAGATGAAACTACGAATAAAAGTTCTTTCTATGTTGAATTTGAATACAAAATTTCTGAATGGATTGATAACATTGATATTAACAAAGTCACAGAAATAAATTTTTCAAATTATAAAGAATTTTTAGTAGAAAAACCTCCACATATTCTTTTTACTCATTATTTAAAAAACTTAACAGAAGAAATAGTTGGAAATGAAAAAAATCCATATTTAAAAGCAAAATTAATATATGATTGGATAACGTTAAATATAAAATATTCATATGTAAAACCCTATGGCATTTATGAAAATATACCGCAATTTGTAGCGACTAATTTAAAAGGAGACTGCGGATTCCAGGCATTACTATTTATTACTATGTGTAGAATAGCAAGAATTCCATCTCGTTGGCAATCAGGATGGTATATTAACAAATATTTTGCTTCTCCCCACGATTGGGCTTTATTCTATATAGAGCCATACGGTTGGTTACCCGCTGATTTATCTTTTGGAGGAGCACGTAGAAATATTCCTAAGTATAGGAAATTTTATTTTGGAAATTTAGATGGTTTTAGAATGGTTGCAAATAATGATTTTATGGTTAGATTAAAAAATAAAAAATATTACAGGAGCGATCCATATGATAATCAAGTTGGCGAATTAGAAACAGAATTAGGAAATATATATTCTGATAAATATACTTATAAAATAAAAGTTATAAGTTTCGAGGAGGTTGATGATAATGAGTAAAATAAAAAACATAACCTTTACTATAAAAAAATATGACTATTTTAAACCTTTTCATATAACAGGAAGTCTCTCAAATTTTGCAACAAACATTGAAGTTTGTATAGAAACAGAAAGTGGAGCAAAAGGACATGGTGAAGCTTCACCTTCATTTAGAGTAAATGGAGAAAAAGTGGAAACATTAATACATCTCGAACCAATTATAAAAGATGCCCTAATTGGGCTTAATGTGAAAAATTACAGGAAAATATTTGATGTAATGGATAAATTCTTTGCTTTTCCAAGCATCAAAGCTGCAATTCAATATGCAACTCTTGACGCATTATCAGAAGAAATTGGAATGCCAGTATATCAAATATTAGGTGGGGCAAAAGATGAAATAGAAACTGATAAAACAGTTGGAATCGACACAATAGAAAACATGGTAAAAGATGCTAAAGAAATATTTGATTCCGGGTTTACAACAATTAAAATAAAAGTCGGTGAAGATTTGAAAAAAGATATCGAAGTCTTAGATGAAATTTACAAAAATACCAGAGGAGCAAAATATATAGTTGATGCTAATATGGGTTACACACCAAAACAAGCTATAGAATTCGTAAAAACATTATATTCAAAAAATATTGAAATTCATCTATTTGAACAACCAGTTGCTTCAACTGATTTTGAAGGACTAAAAATTGTTAGATTTAATTCTCCATTTCCAGTTGGTGCTGACGAAAGTGCTAAAACAAAATATGATGTTTTGAGATTAATAAAAATGGAAGCTGTTGACTTTATAAATATAAAACTTATGAAATCTGGTATATCTGATGCTCTTGCTATAGTAGAAATGGTAAAATCCGCTAATTTACAATTAATGATAGGCTGTATGGGAGAATCTAGTGTTGGAATAAATCAAAGTGTTAATTTTGCATTGGGCACAGGTGCTTTTGTTTTTCATGATCTAGATTCCGCACTTATGTTAAAAGAAGACAATTTCAGAGGAAAATATCTTTCAAATCCTCCAATATACAAAGCATTATAAAAGCAAGGAGCATTATGCTCTTTGCTTTTTCTCATAATATTCCACTGATATTTCAATAACTTTTTCTAACGCTTTTGCAATATTTCCCAAAGACATACTTGGTACATTTTTCTTATTAATTACTTGCTCAGGCAAATACGGCACATGTATAAATCCACCCAAAGTTCTCTTAAAATCCTTATGAATATAATACATTAGCCCATATAACAGATGATTACAAACAAATGTCCCAGCTGTATTGGAAATTTCTGCAGGAATACCTATACTTTTAACTCCTTTTACAATGTCTTTTATTGGCAAATTAGAAAAATATGCATTTTCTCCATCAAAAAATATAGGTTTATCTTCTGGTTTGTTACCTTCATTATCCTCAATCGAAGCATCATCAATATTTATTGCTACTCTCTCTATTGAGATATGAGAGCGCCCTCCTGCTTGTCCTGTACATATAACAATGTCTGGTTGAATTTCACATATTTTACTTCTTAGTGTTTCTATTGACTTATAAAAAACAGTAGGTATTTCTAATTTAACTATTGATACATTTAAAATTTTATTCGGCAACATCTTGACTGCTTCAAAAGACGGATTTATCTTTTCTCCTCCAAATGGATCAAAACCTGTAACTAATACTTTCATTTTTTCATCTCCTCTCCTTACATATATATACAATATATTATAACACTAAAAATAAAACATTATTAAATAATTATTACACATGTCTCCTTTATAATTGTTATAATTTTCACGTATAATCGTAAACTATATATTATATAATTAAATTAGATAAAAAATATCCAGTTTAATTCGGAGGTGAAATTATGGCATTTTTAAATTTTAAAATCACATCAGAAAGTGAAAATCCAACCAAAACAATAGTTAAAGCAAGAAGTTTTGAAATGATTATAGATGAACCAGAAAGTCTTGGTGGAAAAGATGAGGGTGCAAACCCCGTAGAGTACCTTTTAGCAGCATTTGCCGGTTGTTTAAACGTTGTTGGTCATTTAGTAGCAAAAGAGATGGGATTTAAATTAAGAAAGATGAAAATTAATATCGACGGAGACTTAAACCCTGCAAAATTTTTGGGCAAACCTTCTGAAGATCGAACAGGTTATACTCAAATTAATGTTTCCTTTATTCTTGAAACAGATGCTAATGAAGAAACATTAAAAGAATGGTTAAAAAAAGTTGAAGAAAGGTGTCCAGTTTCAGATAATCTATCAAATCCAACACCAATTAAATTTAATATCAAAACATTTTAAAAAAGATAAGGTCTTATGCCTTATCTTTTTTTTAATTAATCATCAAAAACACTTTTATAAACTCTTAAAAAATTTTCTCCTAAAATTAATTTTATCTCATTCTCATTATACCCATGTTTTTCTAAAGCTTCTATAAATAAAACTAATTCGTGATGACCATTTAAAGAGTCTCTATGAAAATCACTAAACATATCACAAAAATCAAATCCAATACCTACATATTCAACACCAACTAAATTAGATATATAGTCAACATGTTTAACTAAACCTTCTGCATTATTTTCCTCATCTTTATCTGTAACAAAATATCCATTTCCATTTATACCAATAACACCATTTATTTCTGCAATTGCCTTTATCTGATCATCTGTTAAATTTCTCATGGAATGGTATATATTTCTAACATTTGAATGAGAAGCTATAACTGGTTTTTCAGTAAATTTAATTACATCCCAAAATCCTTCATCATTTAAATGACTGACATCAACAATCATTCCTAGCTTTTCCAATTCTTTTAAAACTTTAACTCCAAAATCTGTTAATCCTCCTTTTTCTCCTTCCAACCTCTCATTAAAAAAACAACCATCTGCAACATAATTTCTTCTACTCCAGACTAACCCTGCAAATCTTACTCCTAATTCATAAAATACTCTTAAAAGATATATATCATTCCCAATTGGTTCTAAACCTTCAAAAGATAGCATTATTCCTAAAATATTATTATCTACAGCATATTTTATATCTTTCAAATTTTTGCATAACATTATTTTCCCATTTGATTCTTCTATCTCTAAATATAAAGAGCTAATTTGGTCAAGCGCATTTCTCAAAGCCATTTCTGGAATATATATATCCGGAATAAATAATGAAGAAACTATAATATTAAATCCACCCTTTTTAAATTTTTCATAATGATCTGTCAGTATTACACTTTTCCTACCTTTTTTCCTTTTTTCGTACACATCAATTAACAAATCAAAATGACCATCTATAACAATACTTTTCAATATATTCATCTTTATTCCTCCTCAAAAATTAATGTATATATTTTAAATGGTTTATAATAAAATTTTGAAGATTCTAATTCTTTTAATTTATCCAATAATATATCTGATAAATATACCTTTTTATAATCGAATTTTATATTAAAATCACATAAACCCCTTTTTCCTTCAACTTCCACTAATCTTATTATTAATCTATTTTTTGCTTTAAAAACAGAAACAACCTTCAATGGTGAAAAATCAATAAACTTATCTACAATTTTTATTTTTTTATTTAAAATTCGAAGAGGCTTATTTAATCTTTCGGATTCAACATATATCTCTTCAAGATTATTTGAATGACTCATAATTGAATATAAAAATTCATGTTTTCCATCATCTGCTTTTAGATCAGGATAAATCGGTCCATGTATTAATGATAATCCTAAAACATTATGGTCAACTGATGCACTATATATTCCATCATTTAAAATAGCTACACCAAAATCCGGCTCGGATATTTCCATCCACCTATGCATATATACTTCAAACATTGCTTTTTCATATGAAGTATTCTTGTGAACTGGCCTTGTTATATATCCTCCAGATATATCAAATCTAGCATACCTGGACAATACATCTACAGGAAATAAAACCTTCAATAATTTTTTTCTTAAATTCCAATTAACCACTGTTTTTATATCAATACGGTTTGAATCTTCAACCAATGAAATATATTGCATTATATCAGTTCCATCATATTCATAATACGTTCTTATAACCTTTCTAAAAATTCCATCCTCAACAATTTTTATATCCTTAATTTCTAATTTTTCACCAAAATACTTATAATTATAATCTATATCCCAAGCTCCCCAAGCTAAAGGAACATCATCATAAATCATTAAAATATTCCCTTTATCTTTAAACAAAGACCTTTTCTTTTTTTTATCATAAACTTTTATACCATCTTTCAAAATTTCTATGAAATAATTATTATTTTCAAGATTATATGTTTTATCACTTTCTTTCTTTTGTATATATGGTTTTCCTTTCTCTAATTTTTTATTTGAAAATTTATTTAAAGGCGATATAATATAAAGATATTTACCATCATATGTTTTTTGAGAAGGTAATTTAAACGATTTATCCGTAATAAAATAATTATCACTACTATAATTACCATAATTTACTAATACAGCTTCATTACTAATTTCTAATTCTTCAATTATTATACCCTTACAATTCTCTATTTCCTTTTGTAATGAGGACTCCGATTCTTCATATACTTCTTTAATTGAAGAACCAGGAATAATATCATGAAACTCTCTTGTTAACAAAATCTTCCATGATTTTTCTAACATTTTTGATGATTTATTTTCCAAAGCTAATATATATTCTGTAAAAAATAATTCATCCTCTAACAATTTATGCAATTTCTTTGTTTTTAACTGAGAAAAATGGGTCGCTCTGTGGAATTCAAAATATAATTCATTATCCCAAATAGGTATTTCTTTATTTTTAATATCATTGTTTAAAGTTTCAAAAAATTTACTCCCTGTTGTGGAAATTAAATTCGGAACATATGGTAAATTATTAGTTACTTCAAAATCTATCATATGTATTTCAGAAGGGCCACCACCCCCATCACCATATCCATATGTTAATAACGTCCCATCAAATATATCTCTATTTCTAAAATTATTAAATGTCTTTAATACACATTCTGCATCTAAATGTCCATTATAACCTTCTTTTGGATTATTAAAGCTATGATATAAAATTTCACTTCCGTCAATTCCACGCCAATAACATATATCATATGGAAACTCATTTTTTTCATTCCAGGTTAATTTAGTAGTGAAAAAATACTTTATTCCTGCCTGTTTTGCAATTTGAGGTAATATCCATGAAAATCCAAAAACATCTGGTAACCAGCATACATTAGAGTATTTTCCAAAATTTTCTTTAAAAAATTTTTGTGCATAATAAAATTGTCTAATTAGTGATTCAATCGAAGGTATTTTTGTATCAGATTCTACCCACATACCGCCATTTTGATCCCACATACCTTTATCTGAAAGTTTTTTTATCTGATCAAACAGATTAATATCATTTTTTATATCCTCATACATTTGAGGACTGGATTGTATAAATGTAAAATATGGATACTTTTTAGCAAGTAAAGTTGCATTTGAAAATGTTCTCTTTATCTTTCTTTTAGTTTCTTCAATTGGCCAAAGCCATGCATAATCTATATGTGCATGTCCTGTGACATAAACCTTACCAACTTTTGGATATTTATTTCTTAAATATTCCAATTTATTGTTTAAATAACTTAAAGCCTCTGAAACATCTAAAATTCCACCTTGAAACTTATCAAAAGATGGTTTTGACCATATATTAGAAAGTTTATTATATAATTGGGGAGATCTTTCAATTGTGGAAAGATACAACGAAGTTTCTCGAGGAATCTTGATAAATTTAAACATATTATTTATTAAATCCGATAATTCATCAATTAATGAATTATTTTTTATATTTCCAATTAATTGCTTTATCCCAATAAGATATCTTATTAATTTTCTCACATCAAAATTTATTTTAATTAAATTTGATCTTTCAAAAATCCTCTTTTTTGAAGGAGAACCAAAAAGATTATATGGAACTGTTTCAGCTTCAAATAAATGTTCTTTACCGTCTGCTATAAAAGATAAATCTATTTCTTTATGATATTCATTTATTTCACCATAAGGTTTTCCATCAATTTTTATTAAAGTTTCACCACCAAACCAAAATTCTCCATAATAACCTCTTGGAACTTTAAATTTTTTCTTAAATTTTACAGGATACTTATCATAATCCCATTCAAATCCAGAATTGACGTTTTTAATATTTATACCATTTTCAAATTCCCAATTACAAATAGATTTAATATCTATATATTGATATGGATATATATCTTCAATAATTTTTTCTATTCTTAATACTTCATGTTTAATTTTATGATACATAATATCCCCCCTAATAAAAATTTTCACTTGACTTTATTCTTTTCTTATTATAATTATTTTATCACATAAAAATAAATCTATTTTAATCTTGACAAAAAAAGTCGTAATATGATTATAAATTATATGAAAAGTATATTTGCTATAATATAGTTGATTAAAAACATATTATTCTATTATTATTTAATTCAAAAGGGAGAGGATATATATGAAAATTGCTTTTTTTAGCACAAAAAAATATGATATGGATTTTTTTAATAAATTAAATGAAAAATATAATTTTGATATTAAATATTTTGAATCAAAATTAAATGAAAAAACTGCTATTTTAGCAAAAGGTTTTGATGTTGTTTGTGCTTTTGTAAACGATGATCTAAACAAAAAAGTAATCAAAATACTAAAAGAAAACGGAATAAAACTAATTGCCTTAAGATCTGCTGGATTTAACCATGTCGATATTTCAGCTGCAAAAAAATATAACATAAAAGTCGTACATGTTCCGAAATATTCACCATACGCTGTTGCTGAACATACAATAGCTTTAATTCTTTCATTAAATAGAAAAATTCATAAATCTTATTTAAGAATAAGAGAAAATAATTTTTCACTTGATGGTTTATTAGGGTTCGATCTGCATGGAAAAATTGTGGGTATAATTGGCACTGGAAAAATCGGAAGAATTACTGCAAACATTTTAAAAGGATTTGGCATGAAAATTTTAGGATATGATAAATTTCCAAATGATGAGTTTATTGGAGAATATGTTAATTTAAATACATTATTTGAAAAATCAGATATTATTTCTTTACACTGTCCTTTAAATAAAGATACATACCATATCATAAATAAAAATACAATTAATTTGATGAAAAAGGGTGTAATGATAATAAATACAAGCCGCGGAGGTTTAATAGATACAAAAGCTGTAATAGATGGATTGAAATCAAAAAAAATAGGCTATCTTGGATTAGATGTTTATGAAGAAGAAGAAAATATTTTCTTTGAAGATTTATCAGAAGAAATCATTGATGATAAAACATTTCTTAGACTAACTACATTTCCAAATGTATTAATTACTGGTCATCAAGGTTTTTTCACTCAAGAAGCTTTAACTAATATTGCTGAAACCACATTAGAAAATATTAACAATTTTAAAAACGGAACACTAAATCAAAATGTTATAATTTAAAAAGGGAGTTAAATCTCCCTTTTTCTTATATCCTCTAAAGCTGTTAACGCTCCTTTTTTTGTACAAACCAATGCTCCTACTTCATTAGCAAACTTAGCAATCTTAAAATAATCTTTTTCTCCTTTAGAGAAGTATCTACATTATATTCCTTCATCTTATTTACTAGAAAAATACCCAAAGAATCATTTCCTACATTTCCTAAAATCGAACTTTCCCCACCTAAAAGAGATACAACAGCGGCAACATTTGCTGGAGCTCCACCAGCTTTTTTTTCAAAACTAACTCCTTTTGATAAATCTTTATTTTTATCCAAACATATAAAATCAATTAACATTTCCCTTATAGTCAATATTTTTTTCAAATTACCACCAACCTCTGAAATATTAACACTTATAATATCGTCTTTTTCATTATCTTTTATTAATAAATAAAATATCTAATTATTTTATCTATCTCGAGTATCTTGCAATATTTTTATATATTCCAATATGGATGATTAAAACTGTTTCTTTGTTTTTTTATCTATTTTGTTCATTTTTATTTTCCTCTTTTTGTTCTTTTTTATTTTACCATTTACACCTAACATCATCCATAACACTTATAAT